>JAAUOI010000024.1 GCA_012036375.1 Allobrachymonas sp.
CGAGATCTTCAAACCCGTGACCCATCATGATTGACCTGATCGGCTACATCGCCGCCTGCCTCACCACCTTCAGCTTCATCCCCCAAGCGCTCAAAACATTCCGCACCCGCGACGTGAGCGGTATCTCGCTCGGCATGTACAGCGCGTTCACTGCCGGCGTGGCGCTGTGGCTGCTCTATGGCTTCATGCTCATGGCTTGGCCCATCATCATCGCCAATGTGATCACCCTAAGCTTGGCACTGAGTATCTTGCTGATGAAGCTGCGCTACCGCTAGACAGAGTTGCACCGCAGCCATCAACCCCCCCCCCAGCAGCGCTGGAGCGCCTTTTCTAATTCTTCTCCGAGAAAACCCCCTACCCCAGCAGGGAACAAGCGGTTACGATAGACAAATAAACGAACGGTCGTTCTATTTTTTAATCACATTGATTTGGAGACTAATGATGAAGAAATTTAAATTACTAACGGTGACCCTGAGCGTAGCTCTTGTTTTGGCAGCTTGCGGAGGCGGTGGAGATGGCGTCGCACCGGCTGAACCGGCCAAATCTGCTGACCCAGTTGCCTATATTGCTGGCGACAGCTTGGTCGATGTGGGTGTTTTCGGTGTGCGCTTCACGGTTCAAAGCAGTGATACTGCCAAGCCATTTCTCGTCTGGCCCGAACTGCTGGCAAATGGATACAACCTAGGCAAAGTTTGTGCGGCGTACAACGGGTTAAGCTCCTTTGCGCCAATTGCTAACTGCACAGGGTATGGCGTAGGCGGTGCGCAGATTAATCCAGTTGATTTAAATACAACTGCGGTGGCCCCAGGAATCAACTTGGTCACCTCGGCAACGGTCGTGAGTGATTCGAGCCCTTACTCGATCATTAAGCAGATTTCAGACATGGGCACAGGCCGAACCTTCGGAGCTAAAGACTTGATCATGCTCGATGGAGGCGGAAACGACCTGAAGGTTTTAGCACAATCTTTCCTTGAGTCTATTGATCCTATGAACCCAGTTGCTGCACAAGCCCGAGCAGCTTACAGGACATTAGTTAAAAGACTTATTGCCCGCCGCGACAGTGGATGGCGTGGGGAATGCGGCTGGGGATGTGCCTGCACTAGCCAATTTGGGTGGCGCTTACATGCAAGCAGCTGCAGCGATGATGGCAACAGCCATCAAAACGAATTTGATTGCCAACGGAGCACAAAGAGTATTGGTACTGGATGCACCAAATCTGACCAAAGTACCAGCTTTTGCAGATGTGACAGATCCAGCTGCGCAGGGGATTGTGAGCCAATGGTCACAGGCTTTTAATGCCAAGCTGCGCAATGATCTGAGCAGCGAATCGAGCAAAGTTCTTGTCGTAGATTTTTTCGGAACACTGAACGGTTTTGTGGCTAACCCTAATACTGCTGTTGTGGGTTCAGTCAGTTTAAGCGATGCCACGGCCAAGGCATGTGGCAACACAGACATCAAAATCTGCACCAACACCCTGCTCGATGCCAGCGGCCCCGCAGGCTGGCGCACCCACTTGTTCGCCGATGGTCTGCATGCCACACCATTTGGCAATGAATTGCTGGCGCAAACCGTTCGCAGTGCGATCAGCACGAAAGGCTGGGCTTACTAATCCTTCTTGCTGCTTCTCAATAGCTGCGTCAAGTGCAGCATTAAAACGCCGCTTGGTACAAAACGAAGCGGCGATTTAATGCCAAATCGGCCTCTGGCCGGCATAGAATATGCGCTGAGTGCTATGAAATCAGTAGCTGATGATGTGCTCCGAATAGTCTCAGAGCTTACTCAATACAAGCTTTCAACTCAGCTCGGCTTCAATGTCGGCGGCTAAGTTGCTGGGCGCGTCTTGCGGGGCATAGCGTTTGATCACCTGTCCATCGCGTCCGATCAGAAACTTGGTGAAATTCCACTTGATCGCCTTGCTGCCCAAAAGCCCTGGGGCTTCGCTTGTGAGCCACTGATACAGCGGCGTAGCCCCCGCTCCATTGACCTCTACTTTGGCCATCAGCGGAAAACTCACGCCAAAATTCAGCTCGCAAAACGAGGCAATTTCCTCGTTGCTGCCCGACTCCTGTGCGCCAAACTGGTTGCACGGAAAGCCCAGCACCACCAAACCTTGCGGGCCGTATTGATTGTGCAGCGCTTGCAGTCCTTGGTATTGCGGCGTGAACCCGCAGGAACTGGCGGTGTTCACAATCAAAAGTGCTTTGCCTTTGAATTTTTCAAGCCAATTTTCTTGCCCGAAATATCCAAGGCTTCAAAATCATAAATGCTGGTGGCTTCTGTCATATGAATTCCTAATGCGCACTAAGATGGGGTCGATTGACTGGTTTGCGGCACAGCACATGCCATTGTGATGGTAAATACACAGCGAGGTGCGAAATCTGTGTTTTTGTTCCAATTCTGTGGACTATCGCTGGGCAAAAGCAGGTGAGTTCTATAAAATGAACTGAACTTAATACTTTTGTTGAAAAAATCTTTACAATTTTTAACCGGCCCACTCACTCGCGTGTGCGCTGCATCCCCATGACGAATGTCCCTGTTTTTGCTTCGCTGACTATTTCCGCTGGAGAAAGGCCATGAGCCAACCGCACAAGATCTTGTTGGTCGGCTTCTCCTCGTTTGAGAAGGTCACGTTCGAGTCGTTTTTCCGATTGGCAGCGCGTCGCCCGCCCGGCTATGTCTTAGTAGATGATCCTTCGCAGGCGAATTTGGCTGTGGTCAATTCAGATGATGCAGCGGTTATGCGCCAGTGTTTAGTGAAGCCGCCCGCTGCCAAAGTATTGCTTATTGGCAATCAGGATGGAGGTTCTGGTTGGCCTTTGCAGCGCAGGCCTTTGAATTTGATGAAAGTGCTGGCTAGTGTAGAGAGTTTGCTGGCACCACCAATGGCCACCGTGCCCGCTGCCTTGACTTCGATGGCGAGCACCTCGCCCAAAGTCAGTGGTTTCCAATCGACAGTCATACAAGGCGGTATGCAATCCAGCGCGTTAACGGGTGCTGCATCGCCATCTCAAACAGCCGCATCCCCCGCCCGCGCGGCAACTGCTTTTGCGCCCGTCTCTGCATCCACCGCTACACCTGCACCCTTGTCCGCAAGTTCCGTATTGTCTTCTGGTGCCGCTTCGCACGCGGTAGTGAGGTCGGCATTCAAGCAGCCCACTTCGCGTCCCCAGCCATTGACTAGCGTGGTCGCCGGCGCACCTGCGCAAGGCTTGTCGTCCTCGCTGCGGCGCTCGGTGCGCACAGGCTTGGGCAAAGCGCCAGACTCGGGTCAAAGCACGGATATTGGCGCTTTCGCGCATTCCTCAGTGGGCAAGCCACCCACCTCCATGCAAGACAACGACAGTGGCTTGCAAACTGACCATATTTTGGTGGTAGATGACAGCGACATTGCGCTCAAATTTATGCGCAATCGCCTCTCCCGCTTTGGCTTCTTGGCCGATTTGGTCAGCTCGGGCGAAGAGGCTTTGGGGCGCATGAATGTCAGGCTGTATAAGTTTGTGTTTTTAGATGTGATGATGGAAGGTTTGGACGGCTACCAAACCTGCCGCGCCATCAAGCAGCGTAAATATTCTGATGGCAAACCACCTGTGGTGGTGATGCTCACCAGCCGTGGCGGCACGATTGACAAAATTCGCGGCACGCTGGCGGGCTGCGACGCTTACTTGACCAAGCCCCTGAACGAACGCGATTTGATTGCGGTGCTTGCCAAGCACGACCGAAATGTCGCACGTGGCTTTCAGGAAACCAATTTCGGTGCGAACTCTGGCTCGGGGTTTTCACGGTCAGCTTAATTTCAATCGGGTCTGATTTGTGCAATGAGTTGATGTATCTTCCATTGTGCAAACAAACCCATGTGCAATCACGCAAACATGTAACGAAGTAGACGAGGTCATGATGAAAAAAGTATTAGTAGTAGACGATGCACCGGTGGATTCTCAGAATTTGCAGCGTATTTTTGGAGATGCGGGTTGGGTGGTGGTGACAGCCGCCTCCGGCACTGAGGCTGTGGCAAAAGCCAAGGCAGAGGTGCCTGATTTGATCATGATGGATGTGAACATGCCAGGGCTCGATGGTTTTTCTGCTACGCGCCAAATCATGCAAGACCCCGCTTGCAAGGGCATCCCGGTAGTGTTCGTCACATCCAAAGATCAAAGGCAGATCGCGTCTTGCGCAGATGCTGGGTGCTAAGGGCTATGTGACCAAGCCCTATACGCCCGATCAGATCATGAACACCATTTGATCTGAACGCACACAAATGGCCTCTAACAAGCGTGGACACCAGAGATTTTGAAGCTCGCACAAGGCATCCTCTGTGGCGCTTGGGCATTAGCCTTTCCTTTTGATTGGGCCAAGCAAATCGTTGATGAATACGAGCTTACACCGATCCCTAAGGCGCCCGATTGGCTCGTAGGCGGCACCAACGTAGATGGAAACATCGTGCCGGTGGTGAATTTGGCCGTTTATCTGGGCACAGCGCCCGCAGTCCCTACAACAAGCCAACCTCGCTTGCTGATCGGTGGAATGGCTGACATTTTGGCAGCAGATGCGGCCGCAGACTCTGTGGCGCTGCTGTTTGAGGGCTTGCCCCAGCAGCTCAATTACGAACCCCAAGCCCTGACCTATGCCGCAGCTTTGCCACCACGGCTGCGCGAGCTATGCGGCGCGGTTGCGCGCAATAGTCAAGGCCAAGAATTTTTAGAAATCGATGCAGTGCAATTGATGGCCGCCCTCAGCGATGAGTTGGCTCAAGTCTAGAGATGGTTGAAGCAGTTTTGCCGGGATAAATCTGAACGATACGGAGATAAACGATGAATGTTCGCCAAAAAATGTTGTTGGGTGCTGGTCTGTTGACTTTAGTCCCGGTGTTGCTCACGGCGGGTCTATTGATCCAAGGCACGTCTTCGCTGTCTAGCCAAGTGTTTGATGAGCGCATTCAAGCGCAGTTGGGCGCTTTGCGCGACACCAAGCGACAGCAGGTGACAGATGACATCAATGCGCGGATTCGCGCTATGCAATCTTTGGCGGCGCAACGTTCGACCGTGGATGCCATGCGCGGCTTCAAGCCGGCATTTGCGACTGCCGCGAAAGACAAAGCCATTGAGCCAGATGCCGCCAAAGCAGAAATTAACAAATATGTACAAGAGCAGTTTGGTGTCGAATTTGCCAAGCGCAATCCCGGTGCGGCGCCTGATATTTCCAAGTTCGTATCTGATCTCTCGCCCAATGGTCTTGCCTTGCAAGCCGAATATATCGTTCGCAACCCCAATCCCTTGGGGCAAAAAGACCGCTTGACGCGCACGGGAGACAATTCTGCCTACGATCAGCAGCATGCGCAATACCACCCTGGTTTCGAGCGCACCCAAAAGCTCTCTGAGTTTTACGACATCTTTTTGATAGATACCGAGAGTGACAGCGTGGTCTACAGCGTGTTCAAGGAGTTGGATTACGGCACTTCTTTGTCCTCTGGCTTGGTGAGCAAAAGCAAGCTGGCAGAAGCTTATCAGCGCGTTAAGCAGGCAGCGAATCGGGACACGGTGTATTTGTCTGACTTTGCGACGTATCTGCCTTCCTATGATGACCAAGCGGCCTTTGCGGCAACCCCGATTTTTGACGGTGATCGCCAAATCGGTGTGTTGGCGGTGCAGTTCCCCATCGACAAAATCACGGCTGCCCTGAACTCGGGCAAGGCGTGGGAAAAAATCGGACTGGGTAAAACTGGCGACATGTTCTTGGTTGGTCCTGATAAATTGATGCGTACCGATGCTCGCTATGTGATTGAAGATAAGGCGGCGTTTGCTACTTTGCTCGGCGGCAAGCTTTCTGCCGCCGCTCGCGACACGATGCTGAAAAAAAGCTCTAGCATTGGCTTGGTCTCGATTGACTCTGATGCAACCCGCCCTGCGCTGGCTGGGCAAGAAGGCTTTGTGGCTTTCGATGACTACCGGGGCATTCCCTCTTACGGCGCCTACGCGCCACTCCCACTGCAAGGACTGAACTGGGCGATTGTGGCCAAAATTGATCAAAAAGAGGCCGATGAACCTGTGGATCGATTGTCAAGTCAGTCGATCTTGCGCGCTCTACTGGTGGGCTTGGGCGTGTTGGTATTGGCCGGTATTGCGGCATCCGTGTTTGTGCGACGCTTCTTACAGCCGATTCAAAAGCTCTCCGACACCGTGCAAAAGGTCGCTTCTGGCGAAACAGCAGCTCGTTCAGAGCTGGCTGAACAAGATGAAATCGGTCAACTTGGCCGCGCCTTTGACGGGCTGCTCGATGACCGTATTGCTGCGTTGGAAAAGCTGCGAAGGAAAATGAAACGCTGAACAACTCTGTGATTGACCTTTTGCAGGCGGTGTTCCAGTTGTCCAATCGTGACTTGACAGCGCGCGCGCCTGTAACGGAAGACATTATTGGCACGGTGGCCTCTTCCATTAACCAATTCTCGGACGAGACGGGTCGCACGCTCGCGCAGGTGCAAGATATTGCCGCCCAAGTGTCGCAAACCTCGGAGGCCGTGCGGGTGCAGTCGGTGATGGTGGAGGAGACGCACGTGCCGAGCGAGAAGCGCTTTCCGCTATGTCAACCAGCTTGAACCAAGCCACGGAGCAATTGGTGAAGGTGTCTGCACTGTCGGATCAGTCCAACCAAGCCGCAGGTTTGGCGGCTGATGCGACGCAAAACGCGCTGGCCACAGTGCAAAGCACGGTGCAGGGCATGGATCAGTTGCGTGAATCCATTTCTGACATGGAAAAACGCTTCAAACGATTGGGCGAGCGTTCGCAAGAGATTTCAACCGCTGTGCAGTTGATTAACGCGATTTCGGAGCGCACACACGTGTTGGCCTTGAATGCTTCGATGCAAGCAGCGACAGCCGGTGAGGCAGGGCGCGGTTTTGCGGTGGTGGCCGAGGAGGTGCAGCGCTTGTCAGACAGCTCCCGTCAAGCGACAGCCACCATCTCGCAGCTGGTGAGTAACATTCAGGCCGAGACGAATGAAACGCTATTTACCGTCAACCGACTGATTGGCGATGTGGTGCGTCAGTCCGAGTTGGCGCAACGCGCCGGCACGCAGATGACGCAAACGCAGGAAACCACGCAGCAGCTGGTGAGCTTGGTGCGCCAGATTGCGCAGTTCTCTGAACAGCAATCTAAACTGGCAGCCAGCTTGCAGCAATCGGTGGTTGACATCAATGCCGGCACCGAGCAAACCTCATCCGCGATTGCCGAGCAAACGGCTTCGACACAAAGTTTGGCGGAGTCTTCGCGCCAGTTGACGGCGGCGGTGGGTCAGTTCAAGCTGGCCTAATGGCTGTTCTTATCGTCTTTCCCCAGCGAAACTTGTAGTTTATGAACATCAGCGACTTGCTGACTTTGTTGCGCGAAGAGTTTGCGCTGGATGTGCCAATGGCACAGGAGGCTGCTGTGCATGCTGCGCAGATGCCAAGCCAGGCAGCCACATTGCTTGAACCTGTAGTGGGCTATATTGAGCGATCAGTCCAAGCCAGTGCCTTGGTGAGCCTACAGGGTTGGGGCAGTTTTCTGAGCCAAGTCTCGCAGTTCACGCAATTGCAATGATGAGCCCGGATGCAAAGAGTTTGCAATGGCTCTCGGGCTGGACGCAGCCCGCGTTGGCGTACTTGGATGCGCCTGCGACGGCAGCAACGGCGAAAGGCATTGTGGATTATTTGGCTGCTTGTCCGCTAGCCACAGATGAGGCGGCTTTGGCTGACTTGTTGGGGCTGCTGATGGTGCCACCGCAACTGGCTGCGGAGGAGCTCGCTGCCGCCTCTGCCGTGGTGGAGGATGCCAGCCCCGCCGACGTGATGCTGCTCACCGATGAGGTGGATGGCGCATTGTTGTCCGCTATGCTGCAAGATGCGCCCGAACAACTCGAACGGCTGATGGGCTACCTCGATGAACTGAGTGCGGGTCAAATCGACCCAGGCCGCATGGTAGAGGCGCAGCGTATTGCGCACACCTTCAAAGGCTCGGGCAATATCATTGGACTGCCAGGGATTGGCCGCGTGGCGCACCGCTTGGAAGACGTGTTGGAATGGACGATTGAGGGTACGCAGGCCGGTGAGCTGCCCAATCCCAGCGCATTGCGCGATATGCGCGAAGCGGTGCAGGTGTTGTCACAAATGGTGGCGTATCTGCAAGGCGAGGAAACCGAGCCCGGCAACTCAATGGCCTGTTTGCAGCGGCTGATTGACTGGGTCAATTGGATTCGCCAAGGCGTAGCACAGGGGCAAGCGCCTGAGCCAATCAGCGGTGCAAATGCTATCAATTCAGTAGCATTCCGCGCAGATTCCATGCCGGCTAAAGGCCAAAATCAGCCTCAAAACAGTGATTCGCAAATGCTACGTGTGGGGGTGGATCGCTTAAGCCGGGTGCTGCGCCGCGCCACGCAATCGATTGTGGCCAGTCAGCGCGTCGGGCAACTTGTGCGCACGGCCAATGATCGTTTGTCGGCCATTGAGGTGAGTCACGCAGAGCTTTCGCGTCGTTTGCGCGAACTGGAGCAAACCGTGGACAAGCAGGTGGTGCAACTGCGTGGCCAAAAAGAGTTGGGTGAGAATTTTGATCCACTGGAAATGGATCGATACGACGCGCTGTACACGCTCTCGCGCTTCGTGACTGAGGCGGTGCAAGATGAGCTGGAGCTGGCGCGCGAGGCGCGCAATCAAGTTGCTTCAGCCATGCAAATTTTACGCAGCGAAGATCAAATGCAGCGTGAGCAGCACCGTGATTTGCTGGATGCACGCCTTGTGCCAGTGAAAACCATGCTGCCGCGCTTAAAGCGCAATGTGTCGCAAACCGCAGCCTCTACAGGCAAACAAGCGCAATTGCTAGTTGAGGGCGAAAACACCACACTGGATGCCGATGTGCTGACCCGCTTGACTGAGCCCTTGCTGCATTTACTTCGCAATGCTGTCGATCATGGCATTGAAGAATCACAAGAGCGCACCTTGCTGGGCAAAAATGAAGTTGGCACTGTCACGCTGTCATTTCGTCGCGTGGGGCAAGAGGTGGAGCTGGTTTGTGCCGACGATGGGCGGGGCTTGGATTTGCCAACGATTTACGACAAAGCGGTAGAGTATGGCTTGATCCAAGCGGGCACAAGTTTGACGGAAGACGAAGTGCGCCGCTTGATTTTGCGCCCTGGTTTTTCTACCAAAGGCGAGGTGACAGAAGTCTCCGGGCGTGGCGTGGGTATGGATGTGGTCAATGACCGTGTTTCGGGACTCAAAGGTCGTTTGGAAATTGAAAGCAGCCCGTATGGTGGTTCGCGCTTTATTGTGCGCGTGCCAGTCTCTACGGGTGCGACGCAGGCGCTGATTGTGCGTTGCGCGGAGCAAGAGGTGGCGCTGTCGTCTGACCAAGTGCTGCAAGCCTTGGCGGCGGATGAGGTGCAGATTGTGAAGCGCGAGGGCGGTGCGCTTGTGCTGCATTACTTGGGACAAGAGTATCCGGTGTATGCCTTGGGCGTGTGGCTGGGTTTTGACGATGCCTTTGAGCTGCAATCCAAGGCCAAGCCTGTGGTGCTTTGCCAAGGCGCAGCCCACACTGTAGCGCTGGTGGTGGATGCGGTGGTGGATGCGCGTGAGTTGATTTTGCAAGATATTGGGCGGCTGACGCGGCGCATTCCTGGTGTGATCGGTGGTGCCTTGCGCAGTGATGGCTTGCCGATGTATTTGCTGGATGTGGCGGCCTTGGAGCGTGCGGCGCAATCGGGTATCAAAATGGGCACATCGCTGGCGATGCGCCGACGCATGGTGGTGCAGCGCAAGCGCGTGTTGGTCGTGGACGATGCGCTGTCAGTGCGCCGCTCAATGGAGCAATTACTGCAAGATGCCGGTTATGACGTGGTTACCGCCGCAGACGGCTTCTTAGCGCTCGAAGTTTTGCGCACACAGCCGCCTATGATTGTGTTGACCGATTTGGAAATGCCCAACCTCAATGGTTTGGAGTTGACCAAGCGTGTGCGCGAGTTGCCGCAGTTCATGGGTCTACCGGTCGTGATGATCACTTCGCGCGCGAGTGACAAGCACCGCGATTTGGCGCTGGAGGCCGGAGTTGATTTGTATCTGACCAAGCCCTATACCGACGCGGCACTGATTGAGCATGTGAAACGCCTCACGTCACAAGACACGGCCGCTTTGATGCATTGACACATGTCGTTTGCGTGCGACTGCGGAAGAACACATGGGTTAAAACGGCAGCAGTGTGCTCGCCCTACAATGCTTAAATGAGCTTATCAGCCGCACAAACCCAGCAAGCCGTTGATCTGGCGCTGGCCACCTTAGACATTGAAGCTGCCGCTGTGACGAGTGTGCGCACGCGTTTGGCAGTTGAAGCCAGTGCGGCTCAAGCCTTTGCCGATGCAGTGGATCGCATGCTGAACACGCGCGGGCGCGTGGTGGTCATGGGCATGGGAAAAAGTGGTCACGTGGGGCGTAAGATTGCCGCCACCTTAGCCTCAACCGGCACAGCCGCGATGTTTGTGCACCCGGCCGAGGCCAGTCATGGCGATTTGGGTATGGTCAAGACGATTGACTGTGTTTTGGCGATTTCGAATTCAGGCGAATCTGATGAGCTGTCGGCTTTGTTGCCTTTCATCAAGCGCATGGGTGTGCCGCTGTTGGCCATGACAGGTGGCCTGCAATCAACACTGGCGCAGCATGCAGATGTCGTGCTGGACAGCTCGGTGGCACAAGAAGCTTGCCCGCTGAACTTGGCGCCCACAGCAAGCACGACAGCGCAATTGGCGTTGGGCGATGCGCTGGCGATGGCATTGCTTGATGCGCGTGGCTTCAAGGCTGAAGACTTTGCGCGCTCACATCCCGGCGGTAGCTTGGGGCGCAAACTGTTGATGCATGTGCGTGACTTGATGCGCAGCGGCGCTGATGTGCCGCAGGTGCAAAAGACGACGGTATTTACAGAACTGATGCGCGAGATGAGTCGTAAGGGCTTGGGAGCTTCAGCGGTGGTGGATCTCACCGGGCGCGTGGTTGGTGTGTTCACCGATGGCGATTTGCGCCGCTTGATCGAGCGGGGCGTGGATGTGCGCGAATTGACGGCGGCTGAAGTGATGCACACCGGACCGCGCACGATTTCGCCCGATGCATTGGCGGTGGAGGCGGCAGAGTTGATGGAGAAGCATCGCATCACGAGTGTGTTGGTGGTGGATGCTCAGGGGCATTTGGTGGGAGCGCTGAACTCCAACGACTTGATGCTTGCCAAAGTGATTTAACACGTTGAAGACAGCACATCTCGCCATGAGTCGACAAATCAGTCAACCTGCTTTGAATTTTTCGCCAGAAATTCTGCTGCGTGCTCAGCAGGTTCGGTTGCTGATCATGGATGTGGATGGCGTACTGACCGATGGTGGGCTGTATTTCAGCGAGATGGGCGAGGCGCTCAAGCGATTTTCGGTATTGGATGGGCAGGGCATCAAGTTGCTGGCGCGTGTCGGTATTGAACTGGCTGTGATTTCTGGGCGCGACAGCGCAGCATTGCGCACGCGCTTTCAAGCATTGCGTATAGGCCATGCGATCCTAGGAACAGAAGATAAGCTACCGGCTGCACAAGCTTTGTTGGCGCAAATAGGACTGACGTGGCAGCAAGTGGCAGTCATGGGCGACGATTGGCCTGATCTTCCTTTGTTGTCGCGCAGTGCGCTGGCGTGTTCGCCGGCAAATGCGCATGCGCAAAACAAAGCGCTGGCGCATTATGTGACGCACGCACGTGGGGGCGAAGGCGCAGTGCGAGAGATGTGTGATTTGATTTTGACCGCGCAAGGCCACTATGCGCGTTTGCTGCAAGAGGCTGCGCTATGAAAAATTCTTGGGCTGCTTTCGCGGCGGCGTTGCGGCATGCATTGGGACGGGCAAGTTTGTATTTACCCCTTGTTGTGATGGGGCTTCTGGCCTTGGGCAGCTGGTGGCTGGCGCACAACACGCCCACTGCAAGTGCGCCCGCGCCTGAGCGGCCTGCACGTACTGCGCCAGATTATTATTTGACGCAGTTTGTGGTGAAAAGCTTTGATGCGCAAGGCCAGTTGATCAGCGAAGTGCGGGGTGACAAAGCGCGGCATTTCCCCCACACCGATATTTTGGAAATTGACGCGGCGCGAGTGATCTCCAATAGAAATCAGCGTTTCATTACTGGCCAAGGTGATCGCGGGTATAGCAACGCTGACGGCTCGGAGGTGCAGTTAGTAGGCAATGCGCGAGTGTTGCGTGAAGCGGGCAAAGATGCACAAGGACGCGATCTGCCCCGGCTGGAATACCGGGGTGAGTTTTTGCATGCTTTTGTTCGCACCGAGGAAATCAAGTCGCATAAGCCGGTGGTGGTCACGCGGGGTGCCGATCAATTTTCAGGAGACCGAATGAACTACAACCATATCGAAGGAATCGTGCAGCTTGATGGCCGTGTGCGTGTGCGCTTGGAGCCAAATCAACCATGAGTGCAGGCATGAAGAGACTTACCTCGACCAACGCCACTTCGCCTTTGGTGTTCATCACCGGTGCATCCAGCGGACTCGGCCAGGCATTGGCTTGGCGCTTTTATCAGGCCGGTTATCGACTGGCTTTGGTCGCGCGCCGTGTTTCTGAGGTCGAATCATGGGTTGGCCGGCAAGGAATCAGCGCAGAGTGCTATGGTATTTATAGTGCTGATGTGGCGCAAACCGATTCGATTGTGCAAGCAGGGAAAGACTGTATGGCCGCCCAAGGTGTGCCGGATGTGGTGATTGCGAATGCGGGCATCAGCATCGGCATGGACACGTCGATTCGCGAAGATATTGATGTACTCGCGCAAACCTTGGCAACGAACAACATCGGTTTGGCCGCGACCTTTCATCCCTTTGTGACCGGCATGGTGCAAAGAAAAAGCGGCACGCTGGTGGGCATTGCCAGCGTGGCGGGCATTCGCGGGCTGCCGGGGCATGGCGCGTATTGCGCAAGCAAGGCGGCCGTGATCAGTTACTGCGAGAGCTTGCGCGGCGAGTTGATTGCAGAGACGGGTAAAAATGGCGTGAAGGTCGTCACCATCGCGCCCGGTTATGTGGCTACGCCGCTGACGGCGCAAAACTCATACAGCATGCCCTTTTTGATGCAGCCAGAAGACTTTGCCGATCAAGCTTTTCACGCGATTACGGCAGGCGTGAGCTATCGCGTGATTCCTTGGCAAATGGGCATGGTGGCCAAGTTGCTGCGCTTACTGCCCAATTGGCTGTATGACAAGGTGCTGGCTGGCCGGCCGCGCAAGAAGCGGCAGCAGGCGCAGTAATTCAAATTATTCGGGCAGCGTGGAATACTGCTCGGCCAATGCGATGAAAGCGGCCAGGTCTGGGTCACGCCCCGTTTCTTCTTGCATGATGTTGGCGACTTGCGGCGAGATGCTCGCAGCAAGCTTGGCATCTAGGAACAGCAGCCGCGAACGCCGCGCGAGCATATCTTCCACCGTTCGCGCGTATTCATGCCTTGCTGCATAGCGCACCATCGCTTCAGTCAGGCCGGGGCATAGTTCAATGTCCGCGCCGGGCATTGCAAGCACTTGGTTTTGCAAGCTGCCGTATTGATGCAGGCCGGGTGCATCGCAAACGCGCTGGCTTGGCGATTGTGAGCCGATCAAGGGCAGCTTGACGGTGACTGCGCCGGGGCGAGTGGGCAGAAGCTTGGCTTCAAACGCTTGATCCAACACATCTTCTGCCATGGCGCGGTAAGTCGTCCACTTGCCACCTGTGACGGTGACGAGCCCCGATTTGCTCACGAGGATGGTGTGTTCGCGTGAGAGCTTCTTTGTATTGCCACCCTCTTCGTCGGGCGGTTTGACGAGCGGACGCAAGCCCACCCAAATCGATTTCACATCGCTGCGCTGCGGTGCGCGGGTGAGGTATTTCGCCGCTTCACCCAAAATGAAGCCTGTATCGTCTTTGAATGCTGCGGGCTCGCGAGCAAGGTCATCGCGTGGTGAATCTGTGGTGCCCAAAATGAGCTTGCCTAACCAAGGCACGATGAAGAGCACGCGGCCATCGGCTGTTTTGGGAATCAAAATCGCGTGGTCAGAGGGCATGAATTCACGGTCAACGACCAGGTGCGTGCCTTGGCTGGGCGCAACCATGGCTTTGACCGGGCGCTTGGTTTGCTCACCATCCATTTGCCGGAATTCATCGACCCACACGCCAGCCGCATTGATCACGCAGCCCGCTTGAACCTCGTAGTTTTGCCCGGTTTCTTTGTCTTGCACCTTGAGGCCAGTCACTTTACCGTTCTCATAGATCAAACCTGTAGCAGCGCAATAATTCATCAGTAGTGCGCCGCGCGAGGCCGCTGTTTGTGCGAGCGCAAGCGCGAGCCGAGCATCGTCAAACTGACCATCCCAGTATTTCACGCCACCGGTCAAGCCGTTCTCACGTGCATTGGGCAACAGTTTCAACGTTTCATTGCGGCTTAGAAACTCAGTGCGCCCCAACCCTGCCTTGCCTGCCAGCACGTCATACATTTTCAGGCCAATGCCATAAAACGGCGCTTGCCACCATGCATAACTGGGCATCACAAAAGCCAGTGGCTGCGCCAGATGCGGCGCATTGGCCAGCAAGGTGGTGCGCTCATGCAGCGCTTCGCGCACCAAGCTGATATTGCCCTGCGCTAAATAGCGCACGCCGCCGTGCACCAATTTCGTGGCGCGAGATGAAGTGCCTTTGGCAAAGTCGTGGCTTTCAAACAGAGCCACTTTGAAACCACGCGCTGCAGCATCGAGCGCGATGCCCAAGCCCGTTGCGCCGCCGCCGATGATGGCCACATCGAAGCGGGGCGATTGTTCGAGTTGCGTGAAAAGTTTTTGTCGCGTTGCCATGTGATTTAGACCATTGCCCAGCGCTTAGACCGCTGCACTGCCTCGCGCCAGCGTGAAAGTTTGGAATGGCGTTGCGAAGCAGACAATTGAGGCTCAAAGCGGCGATCCATTTGCCATTGTGCGCTGATCTCGCCTGCATCTTTCCAAAAGCCGGTCGCCAAGCCTGCCAAATAGGCTGCGCCCAACGCGGTGGTTTCGGTGACTTTAGGGCGAACGACGGGTACGCCGAGGAAATCGGCCTGCATTTGCATGAGCAAATTATTAGCGCAAGCGCCACCATCGACGCGCAGCTCCTTGAGCGCAATGCCACTGTCTGCACGCATCGCTTCAAACACATCGGCGCTTTGCAGGGCAATAGATTCCAGCGCAGCGCGAGCAATATGGGCGCGATGCGTGCCGCGCGTCATGCCAATCAGCGTGCCGCGTGCGTAGCTGTCCCAATGGGGTGTGCCCAGTCCGGCGAAAGCGGGGACGAGATACACATCGCCCGTGTCAGCCACTGTGTTGGCTAATGCTTCTACTTCGGCAGCTTGCGAAATCAAACCGAGTCCGTCACGCAGCCATTGAATCGTTGCGCCACCCATGAAAACTGATCCTTCTAGCGCATAGGCGGCGCGTGCATTCGCTGGCCCTTGCCAACCAATGGTGGTGAGAAGCTGATTCTTGCTGGCCACAGCCGATGTGCCCGTGTTCATGAGCATGAAGCAGCCCGTGCCGTAGGTATTTTTCGCCATGCCGGGTGAGAAGCAGGCTTGACCGAAGGTGGCGGCTTGTTGATCGCCTGCGATGCCGGCAATCGGGATTTCTTGGCCGAGCAAGGCAGCATCCGTCACGCCCACCACGCCGCTGGAGGGCACAACGCGAGGCAACACGGCGCGTGGGATGTCGAATAGTTTGAGTAATTCATCATCCCACTGGCCGGTGTGAATATTGAGCAGCAAGGTGCGCGAGGCATTGCTCGCATCGGTCACGTGCAAGGCTTTGTGTGTTGCGGCGGGGTTGTGGCCGCCTGTGAGATTGAATATCAACCAACTGTCGATCGTACCGAAACACAGCTCACCGTTCTCAGCCCGCTGGCGTGCACCAGGCGTGTGGTCGAGCAGCCAAGCGAGCTTCGTTCCAGAGAAATACGCATCGAGCACGAGCCCGGTCTTGCGCTGAATCAGGGCGGCCTTGCCAGCTTTGCGTAGCGCGTCGCAAGTGGGCGCAGTGCGTCGGTCTTGCCAGACGATGGCATTGGCCACCGGCTTTCCGGTGGCGCGTTCCCACAGTACAGTCGTTTCACGCTGATTCGTAATTGCTATTGAATTAATAGCATGTTGCGCAGATTTTATGCCGGCGAGAGGCAGTTTTTGCATCAAATTTCGCAAAGTGGCAAGCTGCGATGACCAAATCTCCAGTGCATCATGCTCCACCCAACCGGGCTGCGGAAAAATCTGCCGAAACTCTTGCTGGCTGCTGGCCACAGGCGTGCCGCTGTGATCAAACGCAATGCTGCGCGAACTGGTCGTGCCTTGGTCGAGGGAGATGATGATGCTCATGGCAAGAGCGTAGCGCAAAATTCGCGCCAAATGGCTTGCTGCAAACCATCAATCATGTACAGGATGATTCTGCACGCTTGTACCTTCTGGCTACACTTGGCATCATGAATCAGCTCTCTTCTACCGACATTTTGGCCTTCATCGGCGGCGGCAACATGGCCAGCGCCATCATCGGCGGTTTGCGCCGCCAGGGCATGGCCGCCTCGCAATTCATCGTGGTCGAGCCTTACGCGCTGCAGCGCGAAAAACTGCTGGCAGATTTTGAAATTGAAGCGTTGGCGCAGGCCGATTCCTCGCTCGCGCAAGCCACGCATGTGGTCTGGGCGGTCAAACCGCAAAGCTTTGTGGAGGCGGCAACGCAGGTGGCCGAGCACACCAAGTCAGCTTTGCACCTCAG
>JAAUOI010000025.1 GCA_012036375.1 Allobrachymonas sp.
CACCGCTCCAATTCACCGATAGAAACGATGTCAAACCCACATCCCGCCTGCGCGAACAGTTTTAAAATTGATAGCGAAGAATTGGCCTTCATGGCATAGCAAATCTGCGCATTGCGGCCTGCGAAGCCTTTTTGATAGGCCGCCAAAGCCGCCAGCATGGAGGCCTTGGAGTAGACAAACAAGGGCGTGCCAAATTCGCGAGCCAAATCGGCAGCGCGAACGCCTTCAACGCTAAGTTGACCGTCTTGATACGCCACAAAAGGGTGGCCAGGCAGGTGAGAATGATTCATAACGAGAAAGCAACGCAAGTTCAGCGACTAGGCGCAGAAGCGGGCGATGCAGGGGTGGAAGAGGTTGCGGAAGAGGGTGTTTGCGGCGAAGAAGCCGGGCGCGAAGGATTGAGCACTTGCGGCAGCGTGGCGCGGTTTTGCGCAGCAGCATCTGTGGGTTGGGTCAACGGGCCTTTTTGGCCACAGCCCGCCCCGAGCAAGGCCAATAGGCTGACCCCTACAATCTGATGAACTTTCAACATAACCTAATTTTACTTGCCATGACGGACACCGAATACCTTCGCCACGCAGAAAGCTTGTTGCATGCGGTTGAGGCCAGTTGTGATCGCATCAATGAGACCAGTGATGCCGATATAGATAACCAGCGTGTGGGTGGCATGATCACACTGATTTTTGCCAACAAGAGCCAAATTATTATTAACTTGCAAAAGCCTTTGCACGAAGTGTGGATGGCCACCAAGGCAGGCGGTTATCACTATCAATTCAATAGCCCATCCGACAGCATATGGCGCTGCACCCGCGAGGGCACGGAGTTCTTCGCCGATTTAAGCCGGCATGCAAGCGCTCAGTCAGGCGAGCGATTGACGTTCTCAGATCAGTGAGTCTGCCGGTGGACGCGGCACGAGCGCAGACGTGCTCAACATCAGTTTCTGAACAAATCCAAAATAGTTTTTTTCTCTTCTGGTGCCGCAGGTGCGCCAGTGTTTGAGTTGCTGTCCTGGGTTGTGGATTCTGGCAACGGGTCGCCCAAACCTAAACTGTTGACACCATTGCCACGCGCATACTCGTCGTAGAACCATTCGCCGCCAATATTGAGCAAGCCCTCAGGTGCGGCGGGCTCCATCACCGGAACACCCTTAAGTGCGGCCTCCATGTAGCTGATCCAAACGGGCAGTGACAAGCCCCCGCCCGTCTCACGATCACCAAGTTTGCGAGGTGTGTCATAGCCGATCCAACTCACGGCCACTGCGGTGGGATGGTAGCCAGCGAACCAAGCATCAATGGAGTCATTGGTTGTGCCGGTTTTGCCGTATATATCGGGGCGCTTAAGTGTTGCCTGCGCACGCGCTGCGGTGCCAGAGCGCGTGATTTCTTGCATCAAATTTGTCATCACGAAAGCATTTCGCGCATCGATAGCGCGCACGCTTTCGTCTAAAGCAGGTGGCCTGAATTCAAGCAAACTGCGTCCGCGTTGATCTGTGATGCGCTGAATCACAAAAGGGTTGACGCGGTAGCCACCGTTGGCAAACACCGCATAACCCGTAGCCATCTGCATGGGCGTGACCGAGCCTGCACCGAGCGCCATGGTGAGGTAGGCGGGGTGTTTCTCAGCCTCAAAGCCGAAGCGTGTCACCCAATCTTGGGCGTTTTCAGCGCCCACTGATTGCAGAATACGGATCGAGACCATGTTTTTCGAGCGGGCCAAGGCTCTGCGCATCGACATCGGGCCGTCAAACGTGCCATCGTAATTTTTTGGTTCCCAGGCTTGACTACCAGTGACGCCCGCATCAAAAAACAAAGGCGCATTCATTGATCACAGTTGCCCCTGAAAAACCTTTTTCTAAGCCTGCTGAGTAAATAAAAGGCTTGAAGCTGGAGCCAGGTTGTCGCCAAGCTTGCGTGACGTGGTTGAATTTGTTTTTATCAAAGTCAAAACCACCAACGAGTGCGCGAAGAGCACCTGTGCGCGGATCAAGCGCCACGAATGCGCCTTCAACTTCTGGTAGTTGAGTAATTTCCCATGCGCCTTTGGGTGTTTTCACCACGCGGATCATGGCACCAGGACGAATTTTGATGTTGGGTGCCGCATTGGCAGATAAGCCAGATTGCGCGGGTTTAAGGCCATCGCCTGTGATCTCTAGTTGCTCGGCATTGCGCCGCATCGCTAGAATTTTTTTCGGATTGGCCTCGATCACAACTGCCGCCATCACTTCATCGTTATCAGGGCGCTCTGCCAAGGCATCATCCACCGCTTCTTCGAGTTCGTCTTTATTAGCAGGAAGATCAATGAACTTTTCCGGGCCACGATAAACTTGTCTGCGCTCGTAATCCATGATGCCTTTGCGTAGCGCACGGTAAGCCGCTTGTTGCTCGGCAGACTTGATCGTGGTGTAAACGTCAAGGCCACGCGTGTAGGTTTCTTCGCCATATTGCGCGAAGATCAACTGCCGCACAGTCTCTGCCACAAATTCGGCATGCACCCGAGAAGTATCCGGGCCAATGCGCACCTTGACATCCTCTGCCCGAGCCGCCACAGCCTGCTCTTCAGTAATGAAACCGTTTTCTTGCATGCGGTCAATGATGTAGAGTTGGCGCTTCTTGGCGCGTTTGTAGTTGGCAATCGGATTCGCGCTCGATGGAAATTTCGGAACGCCCGCCAGCATTGCAGCTTCCGCAATGCTGATGCTTTTCAGCGGCTTGCCGAAATAGGTTTCCGAGGCCGATGCAAAGCCGTAAGCGCGGTTGCCCAGATAAATCTGGTTCATGTAAACCTCTAGGATTTGCTCTTTGGTCAGGGCATGTTCGAGCTTGAAGGTCAGCAAAATTTCGTAGATCTTGCGTGTAAATGTCTTTTCATTCGACAAATACACATTTTTTGCCACCTGCATGGTGATGGTTGACGCGCCTTGGCTTTTGAGTTTGCCTAAGTTTGCCCAAGCGGCTCGCATCACGCCAATGTAGTCAATGCCGCCGTGCGAAAAAAACCTCGCATCCTCGATGGCCAGCACAGCGTTACTCATATGCTGTGGTATATCTTTGAGGCGAGTCAGGTTGCGATGCTCCTCGCCAAATTCGCCCAAAATCGCGCCATCTGAGGAAAAGACGCGCAATGGCAACTTAGGACGGTAGTCGGTGAGATCAGACACATCGGGCAAATTCGGATACGCCGACGCCAAAGCCAAGCCCACAGCAAACGCCACGCAAAGTATTCCAGCCAATGCCAGACCTGCACCCCAAGCCGATAGTCGCACAAGCGTACTCACCCAAACGGGCGTGCGTTTTTTTGAATCGCGGACGGGGGCGATGAAGTGGCGGTTGTGTCTTGCATGGGGTATTCAACTTGCGATCAACCCATTATAGGAAGCGAGGTGAAGGCTAGGTGAACTCATGCACTACAGATGGTTGAGTATGAATAAAAATACAGTATTGATGTCGTGCCTGCAAAAGCCCTGACAATTTAACGAGTGCTTACCAATTCAAAACCGTGGGATTTTGGCAACGGTCAGAAAGCGCTAAAAAGGAAAAAATCCTTGTTGAATAAGGAACTTACTGCTAGTATTGAAACTAGTTCTTAAGTTCTGAGTACCGAATCGTCTTTGCGTAAGACGGCTTTGCAACCAGATCAGGACATTTTTAAATTGGAGTTTCGCTTGGTCTCGCTTGCCAATCTTTTTAGCCGACAACCAGCTCCCCTTGTGGGCTTGGATATAAGCACTTCTAGCGTCAAGCTGGTTGAGCTCACTCGCAACAAAGCGGGAGAATGGGTGCTGGAGCGCTGCGCGACCGAGCAATTGGAGCGCGGTTGGATTACCGATGGAAACGTCGAGAAATTCGACGAGGTCGCTGAGGCCATTCGAAAAGTCATCAAAAAAAGCGGAACGCGCACCAAAAACGTCGCCATGGCGTTGCCGGCATCTGCAGTGATCACGAAAAAAATCGTGTTGCCCGGTGGTATGAGCGACGCTGAACTTGAAGTACAAGTCGAATCAGAAGCCAACCAATATATACCTTTTTCGCTCGATGAGGTCAGTCTAGACTTCTGTGTCGTGGGGCCTAGTGCAAATTCGGTGGGTGATGTTGATGTATTAATTGCTGCCTCGCGCAAAGAAAAAGTGCAAGACCGTCAAGGTTTGGCCGAAGCTGCTGGTCTCAAACCCGTTGTGTTGGATGTTGAATCCTATGCGTCACGTTTGGCCACTCGCCGCCTAGTGGAACAGTTACCAGAAGAAGGCAAGGATGCCTTGGTGGCACTGTTTGAACTAGGTGCCATGACCACCAGTATGCAGGTGATGAAAATGAAGACGTGGTCTATGACCGGGATCAAGCCTTTGGTGGGGCTCAATTAACTCAACTGATCGTTCGCCAGTATGGTTTTTCCCCAGAAGAGGCTGAAAGCAAAAAACGCAGTGGCGAGATGCCCGAAGATTACGAATCTGCCGTACTTCGTCCCTTTGTGGAAAACATGGCGCAAGAAATTGGCCGTGCGCTTCAATTTTTCTTCACAAGCACACCGCACAACCGCGTGGATCATGTGATGCTGGCTGGCGGCTCGTCTTCATTACCCGGCTTGACCGAGGCCGTGACAGCGCAAACCTCATTCAATTGCCAAGTGCTCAACCCATTCGACGGGATGGAGATTGCATCAGGCGTTAAAGAAAGCAAAATGCGTCGCGAAGCGCCTTCTTATTTGAGCGCATGCGGCTTGGCCATGAGGAGGTTCTTGCAGTGATTCTGATTAACCTTTTGCCTCACCGTGAAGAGGCACGCAAACGTCGTAAAGAAGCATTCTTTGTTTCTTTGGGCATTGCTGCCTTGCTCGGCGGTGTCATTTGCGGTGTTGTTTACGCCTCGTATCAAGCGAGAATATCTGCTCAAAACGACAAAAATACATTTCTGCAAGCTGAAATCAAGAAGCTTGAAAACGAAATCAAAGAAGTTTCATCGCTGCAAGCCGAGATCGCCGCTTTGCGCGCTCGCCAGCAGGCTGTAGAGTCCTTGCAAGCTGACCGCAATATGCCCGTTTATATTTTGACGGAGCTGGTCAAGCAACTGCCCGATGGGGTCTATGTGTCTTCGATGAAGCAACAAAACGTGACTTTGAATTTGCTTGGAACTGCGCAATCCCAAGAGCGAGTTTCAGAATTTTTACGCAATTTATCGAACAACAGCCAATGGTTTGCGCGCCCGCAACTGATAGAAATTGTGGCGGGCAATGTGAATTTGTCGCCTCGCGATCAGCGTCGTGTTGCCAATTTTTCTATCCGTGTCACGATCTTGAAGCCCACGGATGTTTTAAAACCTGCGGCGGGGGCAGCTTCCGGCGTGGTTGCTCCAAAAAAAGTTTGAGGTAAGACATGGCAACAGCCAAAAAGTCCAGTGTTGATTTTGCGCAGCTCAATGAAAAATTGACCTCGCAGTTTCGCGGGCTCAATCCAAATGATCCTTCCATGTGGCCGGCCTTGCCGCGCTATGCACTTTGCGTGCTTTTGACCGTTGCGGTCGTGGTTGCTCTGTGGTTTCTGTGGTTGAAGTCTTCCGATGAAGAGTTGATTGCGGCGCGTGCCAAAGAAGTCACGCTCAAAGATGATTACAAGAAGAAACTTTTGCAAGCAGTTAATCTAGAAATCTTGAAGAAACAGCGCGAGCAAGTTCAGCAATATGTAACGCAGCTTGAAAAGCAGTTGCCCAGCAAGGCAGAGATCGATGCACTCTTATCAGATATTAACCAAGCCGGCTTAGGACGCAGTTTGCAATTTGATTTTTTCAAGCCGGGTGCTGTTGAAGTGAAAGAATACTATGCAGAGTTGCCGATTTCATTGCGTATCACTGGACGCTACCACGACATTGGCTCGTTCGCGAGTGACATTGCCAATCTATCGCGAATTGTGACGCTCAACAATTTAGGCATTACGCCTGCTCGGGACGGCAGTTTGGCGCTGGAGTCGACAGCCCGAACATATCGCTACTTAGATCCTGAGGAAGTTAAAGCGCAAGCCAAAGCGGCAGCGCCAGGAGCAAAAAAATGATGCTTCAAATTCGTCTTATCGGCTTGCCATTGATTGCGAGCACATTGTTGCTCACTGGCTGCTTTGGGGATGATCAGCAGGACTTGCGGCAATGGATGCAGGAGCAACGAAACTCCACCAAGCCGAGCGTTCCACCGATTCCTGAGCCCAAGAAATTTACCCCCGCAGGCTACGTTAATGATGTGTCTGTCGAACCATTCAGCAATCAAAAATTGGCGCAAGCCTTGAAACGTGAGTCTACGCAGGCGACGGCGAATGCCGCCTTGGTTGCACCAGAGCTCAATCGCCGCAGAGAGGCGCTGGAGGCCTTCCCACTGGATGCCATTGCCATGGTTGGCACCATGCAGCCCAAAGGTGTTCAGATGGCCTTGGTCAGAGTCGACAAATTACTTTACCAAGTTCGGGTTGGAAACTACCTAGGCCAAAACTATGGCAAGGTCATGAAATTGTCAGAAACCGAGTTGGTATTGCGTGAAATTGTGCAAGATGCCGCAGGCGAATGGATTGAGCGTCAAGCGACTTTGCAGCTACAAGAGGGTTCAAAATGAAATACATTCACATCAAACCGTTGGCCAGCTTGCGCCATTCTTTGGCGATTGGCTTGAGCCTTTTGGCTTGCTTGCCCGCATTGGCACAAAACGCCATTCAAAATATTGCGGCTACGTTGCAAGGCGGCGTGGAAGTGGTTCGCATTGACTTTGCGCAACCCTTGAGCGCTGTACCCACAGGTTTTTCAATTCAAACTCCTGCGCGCATTGCACTGGATTTCCCCGGTATCAACAATTCCTCCGGGAAAAATGCTGTTGAAATCAATCAAGGTAATTTGCGTTCTGCAAATATTGTGCAAGCAGGCGAACGCACGCGCGTCGTGCTCAATTTGAAACAATCTGCGGGGTACAAAACAGAATTGCAAGGCAGTAGTTTGCTAATTTCGCTCGACAACGTCGCATCTGCCGCTGCACCTGCGGCTGTGATCGCTACACCCGCGCAACCTACATTTGCAGAGGTGCGCAACCGCGATGTTCAAAGCCTTAAAGATGTTGACTTCAGGCGCAGCCAAGACGGTGCAGGTCGCGTGGTGGTCGATTTGCCGAGCAATCAGGTTGGTGTGGACATCAAGCAACAGGGCGCGACATTGGTGGTGGAGTTTCTCAAAACCAATTTGCCCGAGGGGCTGCGCCGTCGCCTAGATGTCGCTGATTTCGGTACGCCTGTACAACTCGTGAGCACGACGCAAGTTGGTGATCGCGTGCGTATGGTGGTCGAACCCAAAGGCTTGTGGGAGCATAGCGCTTATCAAAGCGATAACCAGTTTGTATTAGAAGTGCGTCAACAAAAAGTTGATCCCTCCAAGCTTACGCAAGGCCCGGGCTACAACGGTGAAAAACTGTCTTTGAATTTCCAGAATATTGAAGTGCGCTCCTTGCTGCAAGTGATTGCTGATTTCACGAATTTCAACGTAGTCACTTCTGACTCTGTTGCAGGAAACGTGACCCTGCGATTGAAAGATGTACCTTGGGATCAGGCGCTAGACATTATTTTGCAAGCCAAAGGTTTGGGCATGCGCAAAAACGGCAATGTACTTTGGATAGCGCCCAAGGATGAGATTGCTTCTAAAGAAAAGCAGGAGTTTGAATCAAAAGCTGCCATCCAAGCCTTGGAGCCTGTTCGAGCTCAGGCTTATCAACTGAACTACACCAAAGCCGGCGACATAGCGGCGCAACTTAGTGCTGCTACAGGTACTGGGGCTAATGCGACCCGTATTCTTTCGGTTCGTGGAAGTGTTGTTGCTGAGCCTAGAACCAATCAACTTTTCGTCACAGACATACCAAGTAAGTTAGAGGAAGTCCAGTCATTAATTGCTAAACTAGATGTACCTGTTCGTCAGGTGATGATAGAAGCGCGAATTGTTGAAGCGTCAGATCAGTTTGGCAAATCGTTAGGCGTTCGCCTAGGAGGAGCTAACTTCGGGGCGGGAGGTAGTTTGGGAAATGGTGCACGAGTTAATTGGGGGCCTAGTTATATTGGAACTCCGCAGCAAACGGGCATAAACGGAGGGCAATTTACTCCTGGCTCTTCTACATTTAATGGTACTGCTGATTTCTTTAACTTACCGGCGAGCGGTCAAAACGGTTTCAATCCTGCGTCACTAGGATTGTTGTTATTTAATTCCTCTGGCAGTAGGTTGCTTAACTTGGAGCTTTCTGCTTTAGAAGGTGACGGCAAAGGTAGGATTGTTTCAAGCCCTAGAGTCATCACAGCTGATCAGACGCGAGCTTTGATTGAGCAGGGTACAGAACTCCCCTATCAAGTTGCTTCCGCCAGTGGAGCTACCTCAATAGCATTCCGCAAAGCCAACCTGAAGCTAGAAGTTACTCCGCAAATCACACCCGAAGGCAATATCATTTTGGATGTTGATGTGAATAAAGATAGCGTAGGTCAATCGACTGCCGCTGGTTTCGCCATCAACACGAAACATATTAAGACTCAGGTTTTAATTGAGAATGGTGGCACTGTTGTAATCGGCGGTATTTTCGAGTTGATTGAAACAGATACAGAGACGAGAGTACCCTTTGTCAGCGAACTTCCAGGAGTTGGAAATTTGTTCAAAAATAGAAGCCGCAGCGCTAACAAACAAGAATTATTGGTTTTCATAACGCCCCGAATGATTTCTGATCGGGCGGCTGTACGTTAATTTCTGTAGTGTGATCACCCTCATCGGTCTCCCCGGTTCTGGTAAATCTACGGTGGGTCGGCAGCTTGCGCGCAGGTTGTCGGCCCATTTTGTTGATTCTGACCAGTTGATTGAGCAGCGGCTTGGCTGTTCGATTCGGGAATATTTTGAGCGTGAAGGTGAGGATGCTTTTCGTGATGTGGAGCAGGCGGTGTTGCACGATGCGGTGACTGAGGCCGTGCATAGCGTTGGCCAGCAGGTTGTGCTTTCTACGGGGGGCGGCTCTGTACTCAGGCTTGCTAATCGGCAGCTTTTGAAGCAATACGCCAAAGTGGTGTATTTGCGGGCGACTCCTGAGGATTTGTATCGGCGGCTTAAGCATGACCGCAATCGCCCTTTATTGCAAACGGGTGATCCGTTGCAACGCTTGCGGGATTTGTATGCGCAGCGCAATCCTTTGTATCAGGAGACGGCGCATTTTCAGATGGAAACGGGGCGTCCGAGTGTGGCGATGCTGGTGAATATGATCGTGATGCAACTGGAGATGGCGGGAGGAAATTTGCCGATGCCAAACGCCAGTGGACCAATCACGGTGGATCAATAAATTAGGGCAAATCTCTGTTGGCTGCTGGCGCTGAGCCATCGCGTGGGCCGATGCGCCCCATGCGGGCTTTGAGACTTTTGGCTTCACCGTCGATGACCAGACCGTAGAGCGTTGCATTGGCGGCGACTTTTTTGACGTAGTCGCGCGTTTCGGCAAAGGGTATGTTTTCTGCCCAAGCCGCGCCTTCTAGGAAAACGCCGTTGCGCCAAGCGCGGGGGCGGCCAGGGCCAGCGTTGTAGGCGGCGGCGGCCAAGAGGCCTGAGCCTTGAAAATCGTCGAGCACGAGTTTGAGATAGGCTGTGCCGATGGCGATGTTGGTGTCGCGGTCGTTGAGTTGGTCGATGGTGAAATTGTTCAGACCAATTCGCTTCGCTGTCCATCGCGCGGTAGCGGGCATGACTTGCATCAAGCCGGATGCGCCCACATGGGAGCGGGCATCCATGATGAAACGCGATTCTTGGCGAATGAGGCCATACACATACGCGGGATCGAGGTTGATCTCGCGGCTGCGTTTGACCACCGATTCGCGAAATGGCATGGGGAAGCGCTGTTCGGCAGAGAAGGCTTCTTTGGTGCGCTCGCTGGTGTTGATGCAGCGATCCCAGACTTCTCGTTGGCAGGCAAAGTCAGCGGCGGCTAGCAATTCGCGGTCTGTCATACCGCCGCGTGTGTGTAAATTGG
This sequence comes from Allobrachymonas sp., assembly GCA_012036375.1. Lineage (GTDB taxonomy): Bacteria > Pseudomonadota > Gammaproteobacteria > Burkholderiales > Burkholderiaceae_C > JANMDU01. The sequence continues at coordinate 9,997 of JAAUOI010000025.1, forward strand.
TGGTGTAGTTCCATTCGCGCACGCCGTCGGAGCGTAGGCCGAGCGCGATGGCATAGAGCGCACGATTGAGCCCAGGGTTTAAGCGAGCTGCTTCTTTTCTGTCGCACTCAGCGCAGCAGGTGCGACGGGTAGAAGCAGTTTTCGGCCTAATTCTTCAGTAGCCAAGATTTCATAGAAACCGCGTGGCGAGGCAATCGTTTCAAGCAGGGTTTGGGCTTCTTGCAGCTCGGGGCGCAGGCTGAGGGTGGGTGTGCTGCCGGCAGGGGCGGTATTGATTTGTTCGGCTTGGCCCTTGACGCTTTCTTTGAGCGCACGGGCTCGCCAATAGGCCCAAATGGCTTCTTTGCGTGTTTCGTCGCTCATGGCTTGAGTGGCAGCGAGCACCACGGGCCAGCCTTGCATAGCGGTGGTTGCGCGCAGAGCGGCGCGGGCTTTCCAGCCGAGCAGATCGTCGCTCAAATGTTCGTTACGCGCGTTGGCGAAGTAGCCTTGCGCAAGATCTGAGAGTTTGAGGTTGGCTTGCTTTGCGATGACTGCCCAGCCCCAGCTGCGCTGCTCGGTGCTGAGCAAGGTCGACCATTTAGTCTCCATCAGATTGGCCGCGCCTTCGGTGTCGGTTGAGGCGAGTTTGATGATCGCCAACAAGGCCAGTTCGCGGTTGGCGGCGGTTTGGCCGCCGGCGCGGCTGAGGTAGCGCGTGGGTGAGGCGTTGAGTTCGCCCACGGCTGGCGCGGACTCTGGCGAGACGATGATCACGGCAGCGCTGGCTGCGCGGGGACGATTGGCTTCGATGGCGATGCGCGCTTTGCGCCAGATGTCTTGAGCGCCCAATAACTTGGCATCAAAGAGTGCATCGGCGGCAAGGGTGCAGCCGTCTTCTGCATCGCGCAGGCTATGCCAGTTTTTGCGCACTTCTTCGGCTGCGGCAGCGCCAGATGATGCGCTGCGCAAGCGCTCGATATGCAAGGCATAGCAGCGAACTTGGCGGTCGTCGTGCATGCGGTATTTGGCGTATTCAGTGGAGAATTGTGCCCAGTCGCGCCGTTGCCCCAGCAGTTGCAGCCAATCGTTGCGCAAGCGGTCTTCTTGATAGGTGCCAACGATGCTTTGCATTGCTGCTTGAATTTGCGCAGAGCTGGCTTCATCGAGCCGCGCTTTTATTTCCCAATACACGCCCCAAGGCTCTAGCGCATGGCCACGCACTTGCGGCAGCAGCGCGGTGAGCCGATTTTTGTCGCCACGCTTGAAGGCGTTGCTCATCTCCACCATAGCATCGTCCCCGCGCTGGCTCTGGGCTTGCGCGGGAGTGTGTGTGAGGAGCATGCTAAAACATGCCAGAATGAATGTCTTGAAAAACTGCATGCCGATATTATGAACGCAGAGAAAAAAAGTGAGCGCCAAAAGCTTTTGGAGGTGCGCCTGAATTTGCCGGATCGCTTGGAGCGAGCGGCAGATTTGCAGCGGGCGCTGCGCGCCTTTTTGGTAGGGCGGGACGATGTGGTGATTGGCGCGTATTGGCCGATCAAGGGTGAGTTTGACGCACTGCCTGCGCTGTATCGCTGGCAGGAAGATGCGGTTTTGAATGCACAGCCCGAGCGGCAGGTTGCAGAACCGCTAGAGCCTCGATTTTTAGAGCAAAATGAGCCTGTAGCCAGCATAAAACCTGCGCGGAGTGCTACTGAATTCATAGCTAATTTGATGGGAAATCATCCTCTACCGAACTCGCACACCGCCTTGCCCGGCGGCCCCTTGATCTCTCGGCGCAGGATCGGTCTGCCGGTGGTAGATCGGGTTCACAAAACCTTGCAATTTCATGCCTGGTGGCCGGGTTGTCCGATGCAAGAGGATGCCTACAACATTCCGAAACCCAAAGACACTGATGTCGTGGTGCCAACGCTGTTGCTTGTGCCATGCCTAGGCTTTGGGCCGCGTGGCTATCGGCTGGGCTATGGGGGTGGGTTTTATGACCGCACCCTTGCGCAACTTCAGCCTAAGCCGTTCACGGTTGGATTAGGGTTTGCCAATGCTTATGTTCACAGCTTTCAGCCCGAACCTCACGACATAGCACTTGATGCGATATTGACCGATCACGGGCAGATGTGGCCGGCGGAATAAGTGCGTCTTAAACCGAGATTGTTCATGAGGCGGCGCTTAGCGCCTGCGTGGGCTCTCGCGGCTGCTTTTCGGACATTTTCGCCCTCATTTTCTCAGCCGTAGCACCGCTACGACTTTCAAAATGTGGTCAAAACTGCCTCGAAAAACCCGCTCGCGATAATCCCACGCCCTCATGGACAATCTCGGTTAGATCGGCACGCCGCGATTGGCCAGCGCATCGGCTCGCTCGTTGCCTGGGTCACCTGCGTGGCCTTTGACCCAGCGCCAATCAATGTCATGCCCTCCCGTTTGAACGAGATGATCCAGCGCTTGCCATAGATCGACGTTTTTCACCGGCTGTTTGCTGGCCGTTTTCCAGCCCTTAGCCTTCCAGCCGGGTAACCATTCGGTGATGCCTTGCAGTACGTATTTGCTGTCTAAATGCAATTGCACTTTGCAGGGGCGCTTGAGCGCTTTGAGCGCTTCGATCACGGCGGTCATTTCCATGCGGTTATTGGTGGTCTCGCGTTCGCCGCCGAAGAGTTCTTTTCAACTGTGCCGGATTTGAGGAGCACGCCCCAGCCGCCCGGGCCCGGATTGCCTTTGCAGGCACCGTCGGTGTAGATGGTGATGGTGTTCATTCAGTGGTTCACTTTGCGCTTTAGCCTTGCGCAACGGGCAAGCCAGGTGTGTTGCACCACTGGCTCCAACTGCCTGCAAAAAGCGAGCTGGGCGGATAACCGGCAATTTTCATCGCCAACACATTGGGCACAGCGCTCACGCCGCTACCGCAGTGGTGAATGACCTTGGAGGCGTCGCGGCCAGCCAGCAGCGCATCAAACTCTGCTCTGAGCAGTGCGGGGCTTTTGAAGAAGCCTTGCTCATTGAGATTGAGGTTGAACGGCCGATTGAGCGCCCCCGGAATGTGGCCAGCCACAGGATCAATCGGCTCCATCTCGCCGCGAAAGCGTGCGGGGGCACGTGCATCGATGATAGTGTGGGTTTGCAAATGCGCTGCTGTTGCTACTGTATCAATAGCACTCAGCGCATATTTTATGCCGGCTAGGGGGTAATTTGGCTTGAAAAAATCAGTTTGCGGACGTTGCAGACCACTCTCCATTGCGCCGCCAGCGGCAGCCCATGCCTGCAAGCCGCCATCCAGTACCGCGACTTTCTCATGGCCCATCCATTGCAGCATCCACCAGGCGCGGCCACAGTAATTACAGCCATTGCGGTCATACACGATCACTTGAGTCTCGGGCGTGATGCCACAAGCGCCCACCCAAGCGGCAAACTTCTGGCGTGAAGGAAGCGGATGCCTCCCGCCGCAAGCTTTGTCAGTCGCATCGGTTTTATCGCTCAAATCGATGTCGAGATCAATCAACACCGCACCAGGAATATGCTCTTGTTCAAACGCGGCACGTGCAGCGGGCGGGTTCATCAAGTCGCCGCTGCAATCCCAGATCACGAGATTTTTTAAGCCATTTGGGCTGTCAGCCAGCATCAAATCTGCGAGGAGTGCTACGGAAATGAGAGTGGAGTAGGCCATGGTGACTTCTTGCAGTTAATGTTCTTCAGGGGGCGTTTGCGGCAAGGCGCGGTTGCGCAAATACGTGGCGGCAATACCGCTCACAATAATCACAATCATGCCAGCCCATGCGATCAAGGGCAGTTGGTCTGCAAACACGATCATGCCCAAGAGCGCGGCAAACACAATGCCGCTGTACTGCAAATTCGCCACCAGCATGGTCGCGCCACTGGCATACGCTCGCGTCATCATCAATTGCCCGAGCGAGGCCAAAATACCGATCGGCAAAATCCACAGCGCATGCTCCAAATTCCAAGCTGAAAAGCCAGTGAATACCGTGCCGACGAAACCAATCACGGCTGCAATCGCCGCAAAATAAAACACCACGCGCAGCTCGGGCTCACCAGCTCGCGACAGCGCCGCCACTTGCAAATACGCCAGCGCAGCCGTCATGCCGCTGAACAGGCCAATCACGCCCGGCCAGAGTTGATTGGCCTCAAATGCAGGCCGCAACACCATCACCACACCGCCAAAACCCGCCAGCACAGTGGCCAGCAGGGCATGCGGTTGATCGCCTTTGCCATAGAGCAGTGCACCGCCCACGACGAAAGCGCCAATCCACACGCTGCTCATGTAGTTCAGCGTCATGGCAGTGGCCACTGGCAAGTAGGCCAACGAGTAAAACCAAGCCAGTAGCGAAACAGCGCCCACAATCCCGCGCCACAGATGCATACCCACGCGCTCAGTGCGCAAGCTCACGCCAGCAATGCGCGCCCACACCAGTGTGATGACGATGCTCACCAAGCAGCGGTAGGTCACCAATTCCATCGCGCTGTAATGCGCGGAGGCAAACTTCACGCACACGCCCATCAGTGCAAACATCAAGGCAGCGGCCATGACCCAGAGTGGTTGGTGGCGAGAAATCATTCGATATTTATAGTGAAAATGGCATTTTCCCGGCGTATTTGCTGCGCACAATGCTCTTGAAATTATAGCGACTGGAATGCAGCTTGCGCTGCTGCTTCAAAGTGCCACATGCCGATGGCTGCATGCTTGTGCCAAATCCGCATCATGGCTGACCAGCAGCAGTGCGCATTCATGCGCAGCCGCTGTGTTCATGAGCAGCTTCATGGTGTCGTGTTGCGTGATCACATCCAGGCGAGAGGTGGGCTCGTCGGCGAAGATGAAGGCGGGCTCTAGCAAGAGCAGGCGAAGCAAGGCGATGCGTTGGAGTTCGCCGCCGGAGACTTCGCTGGGTAATCGATCGAGGAGTTCGGGCTTTAAGCCAAGCTCTTGCATCAGCGGCTCAATGCGCGACATATTCAGGCTATGTAGGCCAGACAAGTCATTGAGCGCATCGCGCAGCTTGCGCTGCGGCGCGAAGGCGGCGGGTGGGTCTTGGTAGAGTTTTTGGAACTTGTGGGGGGGCAAGGGCGCTTTTTCCACGCGACCTGAATCCGCTTTCACGAGGCCGAGCAGGATGTTGCCCAGCGTGGTTTTACCGCAGCCGCTTGCGCCGCTGATCGAGAGCGCCTCGCCGCGCTGCCAACTCAGGTCGATGCCTTGGAACAAGCGTCGCTCGCCGTGAGCTTTTGGACAACTGCTGCGCGGCAATCACCAAGCTTGGTGAAGTGTCGCCTAAGGGCTGCACCAAGCTGGCCCAATTGGCCGGCTGCGCGGCGAGCAGGGCTTGGGTGTAGGCATGCTGTGGGTGCGCGAGCACGTCTTGCGCCAAGCCGCTTTCCACCACGCGTCCTGCTTGCATCACCAGCACTTGCCCGCCGAGTAAGCGGGCGAGCTCAAGATCGTGCGTGATGGTGAGCAGGGCTTGGCCAGCGCTGTGCAAGTCGAGAAGCAGTTGTGCCACCGAATCGCGTGCGCTCGGGTCTAGCCCTTTGGTGGGCTCATCAGCGAGCACAATGCGAGCGCCTGTCATAGCGCTGGCGGCTACGCCCACGCGCTGCGCCATGCCGCCAGAGATTTGGTGCAGCCACTGCTGCGCGGCATGGCCGACGCCAAGCTGGGTCATGCGCTCTAGCGCTTGGGTGTGTGCCTGGCCCCAGCTCGCGCCTTGCGCATAATGCGCGGCCTCGCTGACCTGCGTGTGCATGCGCATGAGGGACTTAGGGCTGTCCACGGCTCTTGGGGGAGCATGGTGATGACTTTTCCCCACAGCGGCTGCGTTCTGCTGCGCTCGCCATTCGTAGCATGGCCTGCAATCGTGATGCTGCCTTGCGCGCGGAGTGCCTCAGGTAGCGTCCCCATCATGGCTTGCGCGAGGATGGATTTGCCCGCGCCCGATTCGCCGACGATGGTCAGGCGCTCGCCGGCATGCAGCGTGAGTTGTGCACCTTCGAGCAGGCGCGAGCCGTCCTGCAAGACTATCGCGAGGTCTTTTACTGCAAGGAGTGCTTCAGACATTCGCGCCCCCAGACGTGTTGAAGCGACGCGCAATTGCCTGCAACAGCATCACGATGCCTACGAGCATCACCACTGGCACGCCCAGCATCCAAGGCGCAGCTTCGTAATAGGGCAAAGCCTCGGTCATCATCAAGCCCAGCTCCGCTGTGGGCGGGCGAATGCCTACGCCCACAAAGCCCAGCGCCGCCACCGCCAATACACTGCTGGCCACTGCGTAGCTCCACAGCTTCAGCAAGCTGCCCGACAGGGGCGGCCACACATGATGGCGCAGCACATAAGCGCTGCCAAAGCCCAGCAGGCGGCCCGCTTGCACTTGCTCGCCCAGCAATACGCCGCGCGCCTGCGGCCGCACAAAGCGATAAAACTCCACCCAAGCTGTGAGCACCAAGCCGCTGTACAGCGCCCATTTCTGCCCGGGCGCGAGTGCCGCCACGAGCACCACCCACAGCAATGCAGGAATACTGCTCACCGCGTCAGCCAGCAAGCTACACAGCCGTTCCGTGATGCCGCTGCGCCAAGCCGCCAGAAGCCCGAGCAATGCGCCGAGCAAGAGGGCAAAGCTGGCAGAGGCAATTGCCAAACCGAGGGACACGCGCAGAGCCTCCATCAAGCGTGCGAACAGATCGCGGCCGAGATGATCAGTGCCCAGCCAATGATTTGAACTAGGCGCACGCAGATTGTTAGAGAGATTTTGCGCATGCGGATCTTGCGCCCACCACAGCGCCAGCCAAGCAGCG
>JAAUOI010000285.1 GCA_012036375.1 Allobrachymonas sp.
AAAGGCCAGCGGATCTTGGCTGTGTTCGAGCCGCGCAGCAATACGATGAAACTGGGTACCATGAAATCGCAATTGCCTTGGAGCTTGGAAAACGCCAGCCTCGCGTTTTGCCATACGGCGGGGCTCGATTGGGACGCGGCAGAGGCGCTTGCGCCCATGGGCGAGCGTGCGAAAGTGGCAGGGACGATCGATGCATTGGTAACGCAAGTCAGGCAAGTGGCGCAGAGCGGCGATCACATCGTCTGCATGAGCAATGGCGGCTTTGGCGGCGTACATGCCAAGCTGCTGGATGCGTTGAAAGCTTGATGCGATGGGTGTGTTAGATGCGCTGTGGCATATCGTGGGCTTCTTGATGCCCGCAGCTTTTGTCGCTGTTGTATTGGCCGCTAGCAGTCGATTTTTTAAGCAAAACAAGCCAATAGCCGGCAAATTGATTGCGCGGAGTGCTATTTTTTTGTAGTATGTTCGGTCGTGCTGGTGGCTGGCCTTTGGATCACTGGGCGCGATGGCAAGATGATGACTTATCTCGCGATGATCGCAGTCGCCGCAGTGGTGCAATGGTTGCTCTCAGGTGGTTGGCGCAAATAGCGTCATGCGGCAGCAAATTCGCTCGAAGCCTTCTGCCGCCCAGACTTCTGGATCCCTGGTATTTATGCAAATCCAAGTTAAACTTGGATTTTGCATAAATTTAAAGCCCTATGACTTTTCATCGACACCTCCAGCAAGCACTGATTCGCCGCGCCGAGCCTTACCCCGTCATTACTCTCACAGGCCCACGCCAATCTGGCAAAACGACGCTGTGCAGGCAAGCATTTGCGCATCTGCCGTATGCCAATTTGGAGGATGCCAACACGCGCCAGTTTGCGCAAGATGACGCACGTGGTTTCTTGGCGCAATACCCAAACGGCGCGATTTTGGATGAGGTGCAACGCCTTCCAGACATATTGTCGTCTGTGCAAGTGCATGTCGATGAATGGCGATTTGGTCAGTTAGGCCAAGGTTCTCAGCCCGATCAGCGCAAGTTCATCCTGACGGGCAGTCAGCAGCTCGATTTAATGGGCGCTGTGCGGCAATCGCTTGCAGGGCGCACGGCCGTATTGCGGCTTTTGCCTTTGTCCATGCTGGAATTGCGTCGCGCCGGTTTACCGCAAGCTACAGCGCAGCTGCTGCATCGCGGTGGCTATCCGGCAGTGCATGCGAACAATATCAAGCCCGCTGATTTTTTCAATGACTATTTTGAAACCTATGTGCAGCGCGACTTGCGCGAATTGGTGGCCTTGCGTAATCTGCCAGAATTTCGCCGCATGGTACGCTTATGCGCAGGGCGAGTCGGGCAGGTGCTCAACTACCACGGCTTGGCCAACGATGTGGGCGTATCGCAAACCACCATCACCACCTGGGTTCATCTCTTAGAGACGGGCTATGTCGTATTTCTCTTGCCGCCCTATTTTGAAAATCTGGGCAAGCGCTTGATCAAATCCCCCAAACTCTATTTTTACGACACGGGCTTGGCGGCTTGGCTGATGGGCATTGAAGATGCTGCGCAAATCCTCACGCATCCCATGCGCGGGCATCTTTTTGAGAACTTGGTGATCACGGAGTTTGCCAAGTATTTTGAAAATCAAGGCGAACGCGCACGCTTGCATTTTTGGCGAGACAGCAATGGCCAAGAAGTTGATCTCATCGTAGAAAACGGCCTACCTCCGGGCAAGCTAGGTTTGGTAGAAATCAAATCTTCGCAAACCTACCATCCCGAATTTGCCAAAAGCCTGCGCCAAGTCAGCAAGGTGCTGGGCGCAAAGGTGGCGCGGCAGATGGTGGTGTATGGCGGGGCCGAAAATTATGTGCGTGAAGGCGTTGAGGTGGTAGGCGTTCAGGCTTGAATTTCAGGCTCATCTCGGTTTAAGCCAAGCGCGTGAGCGCTTGGTACACCTGATACAAGCCCGCCCAAGCCGCTTGATTGCCCAGCGTGCGCACATTCGCACCCAAATGCGAGAGCGCGATGCTGTAACGCTCAGTGAGTTGCTGTGAGCCGACGACGATGATGTCTGTTTGTGGCGCGATTTGCATGGTGGCCAATTCTTCGCCAATGACCAAGCCCGATAAATAGCTGGCTGCATGCTCGGGCGCGAGTTGCTTGAAGAGTGATTTCACGCGCACGCTAAACGCTGTGTTCAGTAAATTCATGCCCTGATGCGCTGCATCAATGCCTTGCAAAAAAGCCTGTGGCTCGAAAGGTGTCGATTGCTGGGCAAAGCTCTTGTTCAAGATCGAATGCTGTGCCAGCAGCGCATAAAACTCGCCCGTCATGAAGGTATTAAACCCCATGATTGCGCCGCCTTCAAGGTTGACCCATTTGCTGTGCGTACCGGGCAACACCATGAAGGCATCGCGCACATTAAGCACAGCCGCCGCGCCCAAGACCTGAATTTCCTCGCCGCGCATCACATCATCCATCTCACTGCGCACACCCGGCGCAATCGCCACGCGATCTTTCACGGCCCATTTCACGGCGCGTGCAATGTCCATTGGCGTGGCAGGGCAAGCGCAATACGGCACTTCCGCCATCCCATCGCGGCTGCCAATCATGCCGGAGAGCAAAAACGAGCGGCCACCTGCTTTCGTCAGACCCGCGCAAGTGGAAATCAAATATGGCGCAAACTCGCCTTGCTTGAAGCTGAGCACGCCGCGCGGCTGTGCAAGCTCTTCCAAAATTTCGCCATCGGGCGCTATCAAGGCCGCGCGAAAGCTGCTGCTGCCCCAATCGACGGCGATGAACGGATGTGTGCCTGAAATACCCATGCTCCGATTATGAACACGGGTTTCTAAAAACAAGAGTGCTTAAGTGTTAAATCAGCATAGATTTTGAGTCTTGCTTCAACTAGCAGCCCTAAATATTTATCGTTTGGCGCTTTTTTGCAACTTGGTGTGTTCGTTCACAGCCAGTTGAAGGTAAAGCTTTTTCGTCCAATCCGCACCAAATTCCTGCGTGTATTTATCAATGACTTTCCGAGTAGTCATACGGATGATGGGCTGCTCGGTGCGGTCAATCTCAGTGACTTTCATGCCCAGCTTTTTCAGCTCTTCGACCATCTGTGCATTGCGTGTGCGAATCAGATCACGTTGGTATTGTGATGATTCAAGCGCAGCCGCTTGGAGGATGCTGCGATCCGCTGCGCTCAAGCTGTCCCACACCGGCTTACCAATCATCACCACCCACGCGCTGTACGCATGGCGCGAGAGCGTGAGGTGCTGTTGCACTTCATAGAACTTGCTCGCACTGCACTGGAGACCAAAACCATTGATGGCCAAGAAAATCCGTTTGTGACGATTGATACATCGAAGTTTTACGAAGTGCAGAAATTCCTCTCCGTCACCCGCCATGCCTACACGCCTTTCCTTGTGCTCTACAGCAAGCCGATGTGGGACAAGCTGAGCCCGCAAGAGCAAGCCGTATTGCGCGAAGCAGCAATCGAAGGCCAGAAGGTGCAGCGAGCTGCGATTCGTGATTTGGATGGCAAATCTTTGGCCGCACTGAAGGCTCGCGGCATGCAAGTCAACGAGATTTCGCCAGCCGAGCAGCGCCGTATGTTTGAGAAGGTCAAGCCGGTGTATGACCGCAATGCCGCCACGATTGGCGCAGAGGCGATTACCGTGGTGGTGGATGCGTTGAAAAAAGCACGCGGCGGTTAATGGAGCTTTGATCACGCTCTGGTACAGTGCAGAGCGTGTTTCAAACTACACTTGAAGGCATGGAATCCATGCCTTTTTTATTGCTCCCCGAATTGTTCACTGATACCGATGGCCGCGCGAAGTTTCGCGATGTGCGCTTCGATCTTTCTGAGGGCTCGCCTGCTGCGCGCTTGAGCCCGTTGGCGCAAGGCGGTGGGCATCAGTTTCGTAAGAGCCCCGTGGGCTTTCGCAGCCAGTTTCATTGCACCACGACACCGCAATGGTTGATCGTGATGCAAGGCGCGATGGAGATTGGTTTGCAAGATGGCTCATCGCGCATCTTTCGCACGGGGCAGTGTTTTTATTCCAACGATAGCTTGCCTGAGGGCGCTGAGTTTGACGACAAGCTGCATGGGCACTGGAGTCGGCAAGTGGGAGATGAGGAGTTGGTGACTTTGTTTGTGCGTTGCTGAACTTATTGCTCGGTTACTTTATTAGCTTGAGTTGACCTGTGTCAGCCCTGTGCGAACGGGCTCATGATACGTTGCTCGCGAAAATGCGGCACTTGCCGATGAGATGACGAATGAAAGCGCACTTGCGCTTTCTGACGCTGCGCTACGAGAAATCGCCCGTCCGGCACAGGCTGACACAGGCCGTGAATTGCAC
>JAAUOI010000286.1 GCA_012036375.1 Allobrachymonas sp.
ACCACGCGCTTTGTTTGAAGCATGCGCAGCAGCGCATGTAGCGCGGGTGGTTCATACTTCAGCCTTGGGCGCAGGCCATGCCACACCAATTGCAGGGCGCTATATGGCCAGCAAACGCGCGGCAGAAGCTGCGCTCATGCAAGCCATGGCGGGCAGCCGAGGCGATGCAGTCATCGTGCGGCCTTCGCTTTTGATGGATGCGACCAGCCCTTCCACGAAGCTGTTTCGCTGGCTGGCTCGCTTGCCCCTCATCGCCCTGCCCGGCCTGCTCCACCCTGGCAGAGCGAGGCTTGCGCCCATCCACTGCGACGATGCAGCCGCTGCGATCTGCCGCATTTGCGAGCATCCCAAGGCAGTGCATCGCGCCATCGAGCTGGCTGGCCCGCAAGAATTCAGTTACCGAGAATTTCTCGCCGAGCTGCGCAATGCGCAAGGCTTCAAACGCGCGCTGTGGCTGCCTGTGCCTTGGCCGCTGATGCGCTGGCTTGCAAAAATCGCTGAATTCTTCCCACAAAAAGTGATCAGCGCCGATGGCATGCGCGTTCTCAAAGTCGGCATCACCACAGAGCGCAATGAAGCACTGTATTGGCTGCGCGGCATGCCAAAATCTGTATCAAAAGTGCTGATAGACGGCATAAAACCTGCGCAGAGTGCTACTGAATTTGTAGTAGCCAAGGAGTCATGATCATGCGCATCGTTAACATCCATCACCGCCGAATCGCGGCCTCTGCCGCGCAGCTCACACCACTTTTGCTCACTTTGGGCAGCGCCGAAGATCGCGTTTGGCCACATGAAAATTGGCCACGCATGAAGCTAGATCGCCCTTTGCAGACAGGTTCAGCAGGAGGCCACGGCCCGATTCGTTATTGCGTGAGCATCTGCGAGCCAGCGCAAAGAATCCGCTTCGAATTCCAGCGCGGCAGCCAAGGCTTTCATGAGATCACGCTCGCTGGCGAAGGCACAAGCTGCCTGCTCACCCACACCATCGACACCCGCCCAACCCTCAAATTCTTAATCGCTTGGCATCTATCCATCCGCTTCATGCACGATGCGCTGATCGAAGACTTGTTTGACAAACTCCAAGCCCAATTCGAGCCCCTGCCTCAGCCCAGCCGCTGGATCAACTATGTCAAATTTTGCGGGCAATGGCCAGCTTGGCAGCGCAACGACGCGCAACAGCCAATTGACGGGTTCAACAACAAGACTCAAATCGCTCAAATCACAGCATCGAAAGTCAATCGCATGAAATGCAGCCCTACAGCCTCCACCGCGCCCCAAGGCAGCCAAATCGCCGCTCGTTTGCCCGGCGCGTATTTTCATGACGCCTGGGTCATCCAAGCCGCAGAGCCCAAGCTCGATGCTTTGGAGCAATTTCTTCGTGTTGCCCGCAAAACGCCCGCTTGGATCGACAGATTGATGGCGCTTCGAAATCGCATCGTCGCCCTATTCGGCCTCAAAAATTTAGGCAGCATCGCGCAGATTGATCCCAATAAAAAGGCCACCGACTATCAAGCCGGCGACCATGTGGGCATCTTCACCCTGTTCTCCAGCTCCGCCAACGAAGTCCTTCTGGGCGATAGCGACAAACACTTGCGTGTCGTCGTCTCGGTTCACAAACAAGCCGATGCAGCCCATCAAACCGCCACGATCACCGTGACCACCGTCGTGCATATCCACAATTGGCTCGGGCGGCTCTACATGGTCCCCGTGACACCGGCGCATCGAGTAATTGCGCGCTCAATGGTGAGCGCGATTGGCAAGGAGTGTTAATTCGTGCACACGCAAACGTAACTCAACAAGGAGCTTTGTATGCAGACCCAAGTTTTGCCCCATCCAACAACCATCAGCACAGGTGCGCTTGACACGAACACAAGCGTGCCGCGCATCCCGCGCCCAGTCAGCCGCTCAAGCAGTCTCAGGCACGGTTCGATGGTCTCCCGCGAAATCCTTGTGGTGGTTTGCGATGGTGGGCGTGGTTGTCGCATTGGGATGGCAAAGCTTGAGCTGGAGCATGTTTTGCCGTTTTTCTCATCAGCACAGCCATCACGCTCTGCCTCGGCCATTCGCTGGGCATGCATCGCCGATTCATTCACAACAGCTACCAATGCCCGCTTTGGCTAGAGTATCTTTTCGTCTGGCTGGGCACGCTTGTGGGCATGGCCGGGCCGCTTGGCATGATGCGAACGCATGACACGCGCGATTGGGCGCAACGCCAGCCGCTTTGTCATGATTATTTTGCGCATCGGCAATCGTTTTGGCGCGATGGCTGGTGGCAAATTCATTGCGAGTTGGCCTTGGATCAGCCGCCAGAATTTCAACCCGAGCGGCGCGTCGCACAAAGCCGCTTTTATCAGTTCATCGAAGCGACTTGGATGGCGCAACAGCTCATTGCCGCTGCGTTACTTTACGCAATAGGCGGCTGGAATTTTGTGATCTGGGGCGTGTGCGCCAGAGTGGCTGTTTGCGTCACCGGGCATTGGCTCATTGGCCATTTCGCGCACCGCGCGCATGGCAATCCGATCAGCCAGCATTGGCAAGTCACAGATGCAGGCGTGCAGGGCTACAACGTGCATTTCAACGGCATGCTCAAGCCCATCACTGCTTGGATCACCTTTGGCGAATGCTGGCATAACAATCACCATGCCTATCCCGGCTCTGCCCGATTGGGTTTGAAAAAGCACGAGCTTGATCTTGGGTGGTGGGTGTTGCAAACTTTGCATCGTTTTGGCTGGGTTTGGAACATCAAAACCCCTACGAATTTGCCAATACGAGCCTCCTTGGTGCAACTCTAGCCCGCCTTGCGTCTCAAAACACAACCATGCCGACTCACAATTGATCTTTCATGCCGAGCGAGTTGCAGGATAAAGCCAAGCTCCGCCCCGTCGATTCGGGCTATAATCGTGGGCTAACTTGGTTTCGGCCAGTTATACAAGACCGCTGAGTCTGCTCCGGCCAAATGACACCACCGTCATCGGAGCAAACGGCAGCGAGGTGCGGCGGGAGCCCGTTTATTTTTCTAGGAGTGCTTTATGGCACGCGTCTGTGACGTAACGGGCAAAAAGCCCATGGTCGGAAACAATGTTTCCCATGCCAACAACAAAACCAAGCGCCGGTTCATGCCGAACCTGCAATACCGCCGTTTCTTCGTTGAAAGCGAAAACAAATGGGTGCGTCTGCGCGTGACCAACGCTGCGCTGCGCCTGATTGACAAAAACGGCATCGATGCTGTGCTCGCAGACCTGCGCGCACGCGGCCAAGCTTAATTGAAGGAGTCCACACCATGGCAAGCAAAGGCGGACGCGAAAAAATCAAGCTGGAGTCCACAGCAAACACTGGTCACTTCTACACGACCACGAAAAACAAAAAAACCATGCCCGAGAAAATGTTGATCATGAAATTTGATCCCAAAGCTCGCAAGCATGTGGAATACAAAGAGACCAAGCTGAAATAAGCTGATCTCCTATTCCTCAAGAAGCCGCCCAGTTGCAAAACTTGGCGGCTTTTTTGTTTTTAGGCCAAGCAATCAACACAGAGAACTCATGTATTGATAGCGCCCCGCACAATCAACACGCCGGCTATCCGCCTCAATGACTTGAAATGTGCTGCTTCAACACCTTCAAAGGCACATGGCGATAAACATCCGCTTGCCCGCCGCGAAAATCAATGCGGCTCTCCACCTTCGCACCCAATCGCAACGCCACCGCCTGCGAAGCCGCGTTATACGCCGCAATCACACACACCCCACGAAATCTCAGGCTCAGGAAAACCTGCGGGAAACCACATGCCGCACAGGCCCATAAACACTCACATCAGTTGCGCTGCACCTTGCCCGCCACATGTGCCAATACCGCAGCGTGAGCCGCATTCACCACCTCGGCCATTCGCACATAGTCGAGCCGATCCGCAGTGTCTTGCGGTGTGTGATAGGCCTTGTTGCGAAAGAATGCTGTGTCGGTGAGCATCATGCCGACGAAGCCTTCGTTGTGATAATTCAGATGATCAGAAAAATCAACGCCCACCACGAAGCCGGGTGCATTGATGGAATGGATGGGCAGCTGTGTGGCCGCTTGCATGGATGACTTGACCTGCCGTGCCACAGCACCATCTTCGTAAAACCCCACCAGTGCAATAAAGTTTCCTACCGTTGGATAGACCGCATTGAGCAAACGCACCGGATGGCTTTGGCTACCCGGCTGATCACTGAAATAGCCAATGCACTCCAATGAAATCATCAGGCTTGCATGCTCGCCCTTGGTACGCATGCTGGCCGCATGAATCGCGCTGCCCATATAAGGTGTTCTGAAAATGGGGGTTCTTCATTCGCATAAAAAACCAG
>JAAUOI010000287.1 GCA_012036375.1 Allobrachymonas sp.
GCGCTTGGCGCAGCTGCTCTGCGGTGGTGGCTTGTGCAACAGCTAGTTGAGCATGCTCAATGGCCTGCGCATCTCCGCTGACAGGTCGTGCCATAGTGTTCTCCGTCGGTTATGATGGAGAATATTATTACACTATTGATTTGAAAATAGAATTATACGCGCATGCGCATGAGCAGCAAAAAAACACACGCGCTTCGTGCATATACACAACGACAAAATGCCCAAATCAAACAAAGAAAAAGCCCTGCGGTATTTCTACGGCAGGCTTGAGGTTGAATAAATTGGAGGTGTCCGCGTTCGTACGCGACAAATTTTGAATCAGATCATGAGGTTAGTTGAGGTGGACATTACAGCGGTTGGCGCTGTCGTAGATAGTTACTACGAATTCGATAGCACTCTGCGCATATTCTATAAGGGCTATTGGCTGATTTGGCTTGTAAAACGCTGAGAAAGATGGTTTGACAGGGTGCGAAACGTGTGGGTGACCGTATGAACATGCTGCCTTGCGAGTGAGTACGCGGCAGGCGCTTGTGATGGGGGAGGGTTGGTGACGCTGATGGCGTGATGTGGAAGCAAATTTGTAGCGCGGGATGACGGCGCTTTTGATGGCGGAGCACCGTGATACGGATGAATGAGTGATTACTTTCACGGCTTCATTCTAAGGGTGCAGAGGATGAGTTTTGAAGAGAAATCTAGGTATAGTGTCAGCAGTAAATAGACTTGTCCGATTTAATAGCAAATAGATTGTCCGCTTTTTTCTGTTGTGGATAGATGCGTTGAGCTGGGCAAGGCGCGAAGGGCGTAGCCCGTAGCGGCTTGCCCAGCTCAACGCGCGGTTTGTGGGGTGGCCAGCCCGCTTCTTTCATGCCGCTCTTTTGCCCTCCTGCGCGTGCTGCCACATGGCTGTCCAAGGATTGCCCTGCGCATCAAAGCTTTGCAGCCTCCTAGGGCCATGAAACAGCGCCAACGTCCCATCCACATAGCGATGCACCCGTACATTCGTGCGCACGTAGTGGTATCTGTACTCATCCGCCGGGATTTGCAGCTTCAAGCCCTCGAAGCTTGCCGTGTTGTCGTTATCCACCTTGCGCTCATGCTGCTCGCACAGTATGTCGGGCAAGCAGCCGCCCGCGATGAACGGCACGTAGGCGCTGCCTGCCATCGCGGCAGGTTTGGCAAACTCTTGGTTGAAAGCTGGCCGGTAAACCTGCTCCAGATAGCGATTGGCTGCTCCCATATCGGTGATACCGGCTCGTGCCAACTCCTGCGGCAGTCTGCCTTGGTGCGTTTGGAAGGCTCGCTCGCTGCGCCCTCTGGCCTGCGGGCTGTAGGCGGCGATGTGGTCAATTCCCAATTGCTTGAGCGCACGCCCGATTTGCGTCAGATTGACCTTATCGACTTTGCCCCCTGCCACCGGCGTGCTGAAGTAGTGACTGCCCCGATCCGTGTAGAGGCTGGCAAACAGGCCGTAGCGCTCAATGGTCTGGCCGATGCCGTGAAAGCTCGAATCCGTGCCCTCCTGGTGACAGAAGAACATGCTGGTGTGCTCACCTGTGGCATCGTCCAAGGTGACCACCAGATCCCATGCCTGATCGGCTACCCAGCGGTGGGTGCTGGCATCTTGATGGATCATCATGCCGGGCAAGGGCATGCGATCGCGTTTGATGCGGTGTTTGCCGCGTTTCTTGGCCTGTTTGACAATGCCTGCACCTTGCAGGGCGCTTTTGACCCAGCTGTAGCTGCGCAAACCTTTATGCTCGCTGGTGTATTTGTTGTGAAAGTGGGTGATGTTCCAGCCGGCAAAGCTGCTCTTGTACAACTGCACCACCTGATCGACTTCACGCTCTGGGGCACGCCTGTGGCTGATCTGGGACAGGCGTTTGTCCAGCAAGCCAGACAAGCCGTCGGCCTCGTAGCGGTCAATATGTCGGCGAAAGTTCCTCTCGCTCATGCCCAGTATCAAGGCTGCCTCGCATTGAGTTAAACGACCACTGTCCCAGCCTTGGTAGGCTTGTGTAAATCTCATCTTCCGGTTCTCCTGCTGTAAGCGAGCCCGGCTTATGGGAAGGTGCTTCATCGCATCTCCATAAACCGGACAGATTACTTGCTAAGAACCGGACAAGTCATTTACTCCTGACACACAGATTATGTCTGCTGAGTGCTTGTCTACAATGAAGCCACAACAGAAACCTCCAGAACCTATGGCTGATACCACTGCATTGATCGAAGTCATCAAAGAAGAACTCAAATCGCGTGATTTGACGTATGCCGATATGGCCGATGCGCTGGAGATGAGCGAATCCACCGTCAAGCGCATGTTCAGTAAAAAAGAAATGCCGCTCTCGCGCATTGACGATGTTTGCCGCTTTTTGGGCACAGACTTTGCCGATCTCGCCCGTAAAGTAGCCGAGAGCACGCCGCTCATGACGGAGCTTACGTATGAGCAAGAAACGGCGGTGGTGAAAGATCCGCTACTGCTGTTGGCGGCGATTTGCGTGCTCTCCTATTGGGATTTCGAGCAAATCGTGCAGACCTATGCGATCACGGATGCGCAATGCACAGCCAAGTTACTGGCTTTAGACAAGCTCGGCGTGATTGAACTCAAGCCCATGAACCGTTATCGCTTGAAAGTGGCCAAGACTTTTCGCTGGAGAAGCGATGGCCCGATTCGCGGCTACTTTATGCAAAACGTGGTGGGAGAGTATTTTGCGGGTCGTTTTGATCGCGAGGGCGAAACGCTGTTGATGGTGCACGGCAATATCAACCGCGCTGTGGCGCCGAATTTTGTCGAGCGTATTCAACGCATCGGCCAAGACTTCGCGGCGCAACATCTGGCCGATAAAAAATGGATGAAAAACACCGCGATGGTTTCACTATGATCGTGGGCTTTCGGCGCTGGGAGTTTTCCGCGTTTACGGGGATGCGGAGGAAGTGAAGCTCAAAGCTTCAGCATCTGCTCGCGATAGTGAATTAACTCATCAATTGATTCATGCACATCGGCCAGCGCCGTATGCCGTTGCTTCTTTTTAAAGCTCTTGTAGACCTCAGGTTTCCAGCGCTTGGCAAGCTCTTTGAGCGTGCTCACATCTAAATTGCGGTAGTGAAAATAGGCTTCGAGCTTGGGCATGTAGCGAACGAGGAAGCGCCGGTCTTGGCCTATCGTGTTGCCGCACATGGGTGTTTTGACGGGGCCGATGTAGGCTTTGAGAAAGTCAATCAGCTCTTTCTCAGCTTGCGCACAAGTGATTTTGCTGCTTTTGACGCGGTCAACCAAGCCACTTTTTGTGTGGGTAGAGACGTTCCATTTATCCATTTTCTTCAGGGCGGCTGCGCTGGTTTTCAGAGCAAAAACAGGTCCTTCAACGCGAATGCTCAAATCAGGGCTTGTGACGACGACGGCGATTTCTAGCAACCGGTTGTCAATTGGATCGAGGCCGGTCATTTCGCAATCGAGCCAGACGAGGTTGTGTTCGGATTTTTTGAGGGTGGCGGTGGTCATGTGTTGATTCTCGCTGAAAACTGCTCTCGTATTGGCTGCTGTTGGTTTGCTATGGTCTGTCTGCGCCCTATGCGCAGGGGCTCATGCGTGCTCCTCGGGAGTTACGCGACACCTGTCGCATTGATTGACGAAAGAAACCGCTGCTAGCGGTTTCAAACCCTGCGGTGCACAAATCGCCCCTGCGCACAGGGCGCAGACAGACCAGGGTTTGCAGACCTGTCGCCGTCACCGAGCGCAGGGTTGCAGGTCATCGCTTTTCAGAAAAGCGCGGTTCGGTTGCGTCTGACAGTCACCGCGCCACCCGGTTGGTGGTTGTGACCAGTATCGCGCGAAGATAGTCCGATTAGCCGATAGGCCGCGTGGTGAAGGGGTTGCGACCTGCGATTTGTATCGTGCAAAGCGCGGGAAACGCTCCAGCGTTTCACATTGCCTCCACGCGACAGGTGTCGCGTAGCACTTTGCGCGATAGTATGAGCAGGGCGCAACCCCTTCGCTACGCGGCCGCAGCTACCAAAGCGAAACCCTTCGCCAGCAAACCACATGGCCAACAACCTAAAATCTCTCCATGACTGCTTTGCTTTTCACCACCCTGTTCGCCATCGCCCTCACCGCTGGCCTGCTCCTCAAACTTTGGCTGGCAACAAGACAAATTCGCCACGTCGCCACTCATCGCGCTACCGTGCCAGCCGCGTTCACTGAAAAAATCACTTTGGCTGCACACCAAAAAGCCGCTGATTACACCATTGCGAAATCACGCTTGGGAATCTTGGAGTTGGCATTTGGCGCAATTGTCTTGCTTGGCTGGACTTTGCTAGGCGGCTTGGATTTTCTGAAC
>JAAUOI010000026.1 GCA_012036375.1 Allobrachymonas sp.
GGAGAGGAGTTGTCTGCGTTGCATAAATGGTCTCTAAATAAATTTCAGGACGCGAAAGACGCAAAACTTACGCGAAATTCGCAAAAAAGAAAATGAAAAGTTGGAATAGTTTTAGTCAATGCGAAATGAATTTTTTGCGTCTTTCGCGTAACTTTCGCGAATTTCGCGTCCGGCTGTTTGGACTTCAATCAACCTAGCGGCTCAATCCAACTTCGCCCCAGAGCGCTTGATGATCGGCTCCCACTTTTTGGCTTCATCAGCGATGAGTTGGCCAAAGGAATCGGCGCTGCCGCCCACGGCATCCAAGCCTGCGCTCTTCATGCGCTCTTGAACTGAAGGCTCTTTCATGGCGGCGTTAATCGCTGCATTGATGCGATCCACCGTGGCGCGCGCGTGCCAGCGGCCACCAACACGCCATTCCACGCAATCGCTTCAAAGCCCGCCAGCTCGCGCAGGCCTGAGCTTTCTACCGTGGGCAATTCGGGCGTGAGCGAGTAGCGCGACTTACCCGTTACAGCCAATGCTTTCATGCGGCCGGCGCGCACCTGCGGCAAGATCAGCGTGGGCACGGTGGCGAGGATTTGCGTGTCGCCTGCCGCAGTCGATAGCGCCGCAGGCGGGCCGCCGTTGAACGGGATGTGCACGGCGAATGTTCCCGTGAGCGCTTTCAAATACTCCATCGTCAGATGCGAGGACGAGCCGTTGCCCACCGAGGCGTAGTTGTATTTGCCAGGGTTGGCTTTCATCAAGGCAATCAGCTCGCGCATGTTGTTGGCCGGCACATTGGCGTTGACGGCAATCAAATTGGGCTGCGAGGTGGTGAGCACCACGGGCGCCAAGTCTTTGAGCGGGTTATAGGGCAGCTTGGAATAGAGGAAGGGCGCAAAGGCCACGGGGCCATTGAAGCCGAGCAACCAAGTGTGGCCATCGGCAGCGCTCTTGGCGACTTCGTTGGTCGCTACCGTGCCGCCGGCAGCGGGGCGGTTTTCAATCACGATGGCTTGACCCAAGCTGGCAGCCAAGCGGTCTTGCATGGCGCGTGCAATCGCATCAAGCGAACTGCCAGCGCCCGAGGCAATGATCCAGCGGATCGGTTTGGAGGGAAAATTTTGAGCAAATAGGGCTTTAGCCGGCATAAAACCTGCGCCGAATGCTATTGATTTTGCAGTAATTGAGATGGCTTGGCGGCGGTTGGTCATCGAGTAGTTTTCCTTTCAAAACAAAGCTGAACACGATCTCGCCTGAACACGATCTCGCGTGGGAGCACTTCACAAGAACTTTACCTTGCTTTGCACGGCAGATGTGAGCGGGTTGATACGGAGAATCGTTGACAGAATCAGGCCGCAGCACTGGGCTTGGGGCCTCAATCAACATTTGGAGAACCTCATGAAAATTCACTCGGTTGTGACGATCTTGTTGCTTACTTTGGTCAGCAGCATCTTTGCACAGTCCACCTCAGACGGCTCGGCCACCTCGCGCATTGACGCACGAGAAGCACGCCAAGAGCAGCGCATCGAACACGGTATGGCCTCTGGCACACTGACATCGCAAGAAACTGCTCGCTTGAACGCAGGCCAAGCCCGCGTGGACAACGCGCAAACTCGCGCCAGTGCGGACGGCACAGTGAACACACGCGAGCGTGCGCAGCTCTCGAAGATGCAAAACAAACAAAACCGCCATATCGCCCGCCAAAAGCATGACCGTCAACGCAGCTGAACGATTTGTCGACTTCATGGCTGACAAAGCAAAAAGCAGCCAAGGCTGCTTTTTTGCTACCTTCTCCTGAATTAGAGGAGGTACGCTCGTTCCAACAAGTAGCTTAATCTGCGTAAATGCCGCCCGCTTTGATGATCGGCGCCCACTTGGCAATTTCAGCGGACACAAAGGCTTTATGACCTGCTGAATCGTTGCGTTGGTCATTGATAACGATCGCGCCCAATCCTTCTTGCTTTTTGATGAAATCTTGGTCTTTCACAGCCACTTTAAGTGCATCGTTGAGCTTCTTGAGCACGGGCGCTGGCGTGCCTTTGGGCGCATACAAGCCTTGCCAATGGTGATCGAGAAATCTTTGAAGCCGCCCTCTTGCATGGTGGGCGTGTTGGTGAATGGCGCAACCGCAATACGTTTGGGGGTAGTTACAGCAAAGCTCTTGACTTTGTTGCCGCTGATTTGTGGCGCAGTGGTTGTGGTTTGGTCACACATCAAATCGATTTGGCCACCAATCAAATCAGTCATGGCCGGGGCTGTGCCTTTGTAGGGCACGCTGGTCATGTCCGCCTTGAGCGCTGTTTGGAACAGCATGCCGCACAAATGCGAGGCAGAGCCAGGGCCTGCATTGCCGATGTTGACCTTGCCTTTGTTGTCGTTGATCCATTTGACCAGCTCAGGCATGGTGTTGGCGGCCAGCGTGGGGCGAGCGATGATACTCATGGGGTTTTCGCTGACCAAACCAATGAATTCAAAATCGCTTTCAACCTTGTAGGGAATATTGCGCAAGAAGGTGGGCAGTGTCGCTTGGCCAATGTGAAAGAACAGCAGTGAGTAGCCGTCAGGATTGGCCTTAGCCACCTTGTTTGCGCCAATTGAGCCAGATGCCCGACGGCATTCTCAACCACGATATTTGCACCCAAGGTTTTGCTCATGGATTGCGCCAAATCACGTGCAGCTTTGTCGGTTGGGCCGCCCGCAGCAAAGGGCACAACAAAAGTGATGTTCTTGTCCTTGATCGGAAAGTCTTGTGCCATTGCTGGCAAGGCTGTTGCAAGGGCTGCAGCTGAAACTGCCAAAAGAGCGAAGCGTTTATTCATCAGAGTTCTCCAAAAGAGCGAAATAAGTCAATCGACAAGATTTATCGTAACGCTACGCTTGAGTTCTCGGGCTACGTACTAACCACGTTGCCTACCTAGGACTTACCCGAAATTCCCTGCAATATCAAGGGTTTAGCGTCGCTTGGTCAGTCAGTAAAAAATCTATATAGCCAATTCTTTGAAGCATCTGATAACTCTGTATTGGACGCATCGGGCGGCTGTGCTTACAGTTCGCTCCATCATGAATATTCGCTCCCGTTTCTGTGCACTGCTAGTCAGCTCCTTTACCGCCGGAGCTTTGCTGCTGGCTACCCCCGCGCAAGCGGGTCAGGCTCTAGCCGTGTCGGCACAAGCTGCGGATCAAGCTGTCTCGCAGGGTGCGTTTGTGTTGGATTTGCGCAGCGCCGCTGCTTTTGCAAGCGGCCGTCTGCCCCATGCCGTGAATTTGCCCAGTGACGCGGCAAGCCTTCCGTTGACGGTTCTGGCGCAATTGCTGAGCGCCGCTGGCGCAGACAGCTCGCGCACGCTCTTGATCGTGGGTGAAGCGGGCGATCTGAACGCGTACGCTTTGTGGCAGCGCCTGGGCGCCGTTGCCTCGGGCCGCGTACTGTGGTTCGTGGGTGGTGTGCAAGAGTGGCAGTTGACCGGGCGCACTTTGACTGTAGAGTCTTCCACGCATCAACCTGTGCCGCAATTTTTAACACCCTTTCAACCCGAGCCCACTCGCACCCGCATGGCGGGTAGCCGAGTCCGTTCCAGCGATTTGTTGGAACGCGACCTCACCGTCAAAATCGCCGGACTTTAAAGCCCTGTCGCATCAGCGCACCCAGAATGTGCGCTCAGTGCAACAGCTTTGCCAAAAACGGCGCATTTTGGGCTTGGAATTCTCGTTTTAGAGGGGTTTGTCCAGGCGCGGACTGGACAAACTAGTAAATTAGCCTTAAGTTCAGAGCACTGAACTGCTAGAAGCTAGACCCATGCACGCTAATTTACGACAAGCCGCGATTGATGCGGTGGCCGAATACATGGGCATTGCCGCCGAATTTGTGGTGGACGATGCCATTGTGGAAGTCAACAAGAACTCTGCATTTGCCGGTAAATCTGAATACCAAGATATGTTTTTCTTCGTTTGCTTGGGCAAGCAATTGCCGCCCGAAGTGCCTTACGCGCGCGTGAAAGAAGCTATTGTGAAAGCCACAGGCATCAAGGCTTGAGTTTGACTTTTTTATAAAAGACCTCAGGGGGTTCGATGTCTTGTTTTTTTAATTTGAATTTCAACAGATTTATTTGAGGAGTTGACGTATGAAATCTATCCGTTCGCGCTTGGTGTTGGGCTTAGGTCTAATTATTGTGTTCTTCTTGTTGCAGGCACTACTGGTTTGGTACAGCCAAGCCACGGCACGCAGTGAGGTAGTGGACACCGCCCGTAAAAACACGATCGCCTCGTCGCAATTGACCGATTTGGCTGTTTTGGCACAACAAATTCGTCGCTATGAAAAAGAATATTTTGTGTATGTTGGCAATGAAGAGCGCCGAAACAACTACATCAAAGAATGGACTGGCACTTCCGACAAAATCACCAAGCTGCTGGGCACGATGCGCACCAATGCAGACGGCGCTTTCAGTGCCGAAGACGTGAGCAAAATGGGCAACTGGATCAGTGCTTCTGATTTTTATGGCGCAGAGATGAAGAAGATTTTTGGCGCGGTAAATGATCAGGCAGGCAAGGTAGCGCAAGCCGCTGCCACGCCAGCGCCTGCCCCCGTAACTACTCCAGCTGCAAAAGGTGCTACACCTGTTGCCGCCGCCGCACCTGCTGCTCCAGCTGTGGCGATGTTTGCTGCAACAGAAGTCAACACCATGATCACGGCGGGCAAAGATCGCTTGTCTGGCGTGCTGATCAAAGGCGTGTCTGAGATGTCGGCTGAGAAAACAAAGCAAACGCTGGCTTTGTCTGAAGTTGCAGCGGGTGGTTTCAACCAAGTATTTGCCGGCGTGATGCTCACAGTGGCCATCGGCATCATCATCGCTTTGATCTTGATGGTGACCTTGCCCAAAGCCGTGACGAGCCCGCTAGAGAATCTCACCTCTGCGGTGGACGACTTGAGCAAAGGCCAGCTCGATAAGAAGATTGAAGCGGGTCAAGTGGCAGAGTTTGCTGGTTTGGCTACGGCGCTGGAGCGTATGCGTGTGGGTCAGCAAGCGCTGGTGGCGCGGATGCGTCGCACAAACTGATCATCTCCGCTCGAACGAAAAACCACCGAAGCCGGTGGTTTTTTTATGGCCAAACGCGCAGCGACTATTGATAACTTCTCGCGTCTTCAATCACCTTGCCATCATTGGGCAAGCTACCCACAGCCATCAGCTCAATTTCGCTGCGCAGCTTGGTCACATCGCGCACGGCGGCGGCGATTTTGTCGGCAATCCCTTCGGCATGGCTTTGTAATTCCACTTTGAGCAGCATCTCGTCTTGCGCCATTTCACCACTCACGACCAAACGTGCTTTGTTGATTTCTGGAAAGCGTTTAATGACTTCAGCGACTTGCGCCGCGTGCACAAACATGCCGCGAATTTTGGTGGTTTGATCGGCGCGGCCCATCCAGCCTTTGATGCGCGCATTGGTGCGCCCTGTGGGGCATTGGCCAGGCAAAATGGCCGTGAGATCACCTGTGCCAAAGCGGATCAGCGGATAGGCGGTGTTCAGCGTGGTGATCACAAGTTCGCCCACCTCGCCTTCTGGCACGGGATCCCCCGTGCCAGGGCGTACGACTTCTAAGATCACGCCCTCATCGAGCACCAAGCCTTCTCGCGCAGCGGTTTCATACGCAATCAGGCCAATGTCGGCTGTGGCAAAGCATTGGTAAATCTGTATGCCTTGCTCTAAGAACCAATCGCGTAGACTGGGCGGGAAGGCTTCGCCGCTGACAAGCCCTTTGCTAAACGACAGCTTTTGACCCGCCTCATTCGCTTTCTCCACCAAAATTTTAAGAAAACTCGGTGTGCCCAAATAGCCTTGCGGTTTTAATTCGGCAATCGCTTGGAGTTGCATTTCCGTTTGCCCGATGCCCGCTGGAAACACCGTGCAGCCCACCGCATGTGCGCCGCTTTCCACCAAGAATGCGCCGGGTGTCATGTGGTAGCTGAAACAGTTGTGCGCCAAATCGCCTGCGCGAAAACCCGCAGCGAATACGGCGCGGCCTGCTCGCCAGTAATCTGCGGTTTTCGCCTCAGGCTCATAAATCGGGCCCGGGCTGGAGAAGATGCGCCCCATGCCGCCACTGCTTCTCACCAAGGCCGAAAAGCCGCCAAATACATCACCGCCCGCTTCACGCGCCACCTTTTGCCGCTCATGCAATTCGGATTTGCGCGTGACAGGCAGCTTTGCTAGGGCGACACGGCTTGTGATGTGACTGGCATCTACGTCCTTCAAAATTTCTGCAAAGGCGTGGGTGTGCTGTTGCGCGTGCGCAATTTGTGCGGGCAGTGCCGTCATGAGCGCGGCCTCGCGCTCTGCGGGGCTGCGCGTTTCTAATGCATCAAAAAACTCCGCCATACCAAGCACTCCTGCTGCTGTAATGATGATTCATTCACTATTAAATTGATAGCACTCTGCGCACATTTCACGCCGGCTAGATGCTCAAAAAGCCTCAAAAATGAGCATAACCACTCGCCTCATTTCACGCACAAGTCCTAAGCCAACCAGCGCTTCCTGCGCTTGTAGCTCTTCACATCTTTGAAACTCTTGCGTGCACCGTCGTTGCCGTCTTTTGCGCCGCCCATGCCGAGGTAAAACTCTTTCACGTCTTCATTGGTGGCCAAATCAGCCGCTTTGCCATCCATCACAATGCGACCCGATTCCAAGATGTAGCCGTAATCAGAATACTTGAGCGCCATGTTGGTGTTTTGCTCGGCCAGCAAGAAGGTGGTTTTTTCTTTCTGGTTCAAATCTTTGACGATGTGAAAGACCTCCTCCACGATCTGCGGGGCCAGCCCCATCGATGGCTCATCGAGTAAGACCATCGTCGGATTGGCCATCAGCGCCCGGCCAATCGCGCACATTTGCTGCTCGCCGCCCGAGGTGTAGGCGGCTTGCGACGTGCGGCGTGTTTTCAGGCGCGGAAAGTAGGCGTAGACCTTCTCCAAATTCGCCGCGATCTGCGCTTTGGATTTCACGGTGTATGCGCCGGTGAGCAAATTCTCTTCGATGGTGAGGTGGGCAAAGCAATGCCGGCCTTCCATCACCTGCACCACACCTCGCTTAACGAGATCAGCTGGCGTGAGATTTTCAATACGCTCGCCGCGCAGCTCAATGCTGCCCTTGGTGACAGCACCGCGCTCGCCCGCGAGCAAGTTGGACACTGCTCGCAGCGTCGTCGTCTTTCCCGCCCCATTGCCGCCGAGCAAAGCTACGATGCCGCCTTCTGGCACAGATAAGCTCACGCCCTTGAGCACCAAGATCACGTGGTTGTAGATGACTTCAATGCCATTGACGTTCAGAACGATATTCGGTGTGCTCATTACTTTTGAACCTTCTCAAATCACAAGGCCGCACGCGGCGCTGTGATTTGAGAGCCGGCTAACCGCCGACTCAGCAATCTGTCCCAGCAGCCACCGTGGATCGGGCTATGCCCGTCCACTGGTGGTGTCCCCTTCGCGGAGCAGAAGGGGAAGACGCGTAAGCGTCATAGGGGATGACTACTTTTCCCGGGAAGGTGCGTCAGCACCATAGGGGGTGGGTTCTTTATCAGCTCCCGCAATCAGCCGCAGCGCGGCGATTGAGTTTCTTCTCAGCGCCATACTTGTCAGCCGAAGCTTTCACGAGCGGGCGAATGATCGCATCATCGGCTTGCAACCAATCCGACGACCAGGTGAACTTCGCACCATCCCAAGTGTGCACGCGAGCCCAAGCCGAGCCCATGTGATCGGCGCAGCTGGTGGAGACGGGGCGCATCACGCCTTTGAAGCCGAGCGCATCAAGCTTAGCTTGCGTCAAGTTCAAGTTCTCATAACCCCAGCGCGCTTGCTCAGGTGTCACAGGTTTGCCTTTGCCAAAGCGCTCTTGTGCCGCGCGAGCGCCTTCCACCGAGAGCATTGCGCCCACCACGCCGCGCATGTAAAGCACAGAGCCCACTTCTTCTTTCGGCCCTGTGCCTTGGCCCTTGCCATGCACTTTGGACAGGATCTCTTTGACCACATCTGAGCCCGGCTCAGCGCCGTGCTGCATCATCACCGCGTTGTAGCCCTTCGCTGCTTGACCGACATCTTTCAAATCAGGCTCAGCGCCAGACCACCAGGTGCCAAACATGTTCTCACGCGGATAGCCGGTCGCTACAGCCTCTTTGATGGCGGTGGACGTCATCACGCCCCATGTTTGCATCACCACGTAATCGGGGCGATTCTGGCGCACTTGCAGCCAAGTGGCTTTTTGCTCCACGCCGGGCGCTGCCACGGGCAGGGGCTGAATGATGAAGCCATGCATCGCTGCGCGCTCGTTCACAATCGGCAGCAGTTCGCGGCCAAACGGGCTGTCGTGATACACCACAGCAATTTTCTTGCCCTTCAATTTATCCCAGCCGCCTGCTTTGTTGGCAATATGCTTGAGCACGGTATCGCCAGCCACCCAATAGTGGCCGATCAGCGGGAAATTCCACTTGAACATATTGCCATCAGCCGTATCCGAGCGGCCATAGCCAGAGCTGATCAGAGGAATCTTGTCGCCGGGCACTTTTTCGGTGAGCGCGAAGGTGATGCCGGTGGACAGCGGCTGGAACACCGTTGCGCCGCCATGCTTGCCCTTGAGGCGCTCATAGCATTCCACGCCACGCGCGGTGTCGTAAGCGGTTTCGCATTCTTCAACCAGCGTCTTCACGCCATTGATGCCGCCGCGCTCGTTGACGAGCTTCATGTAATCCGCGTAGCCGTTGGCAAACGGTGTGGCGTTCGGTGCCACAGGGCCGGTGCGGC
Source organism: Allobrachymonas sp. (assembly GCA_012036375.1). Classification (GTDB taxonomy): domain Bacteria; phylum Pseudomonadota; class Gammaproteobacteria; order Burkholderiales; family Burkholderiaceae_C; genus JANMDU01. Next base: position 8,772 of record JAAUOI010000026.1, read on the forward strand.
CCGTGAGGCTCGGGAAGAACTGCACCTTGTCCTGCGCGATGGCAGAAGTTGCCACGGCCGAGAGGCCAGCGGCTGCAACCAAAACGGCTGCTGTGAGTTGACGAAGTTTCATACAAGTCTCCTAGAAAAAGATGAAAAGACACTAATTTCAACGCTCACCAATTTTTGAGAGCCTAGGTATTTGCGAGCACGCGACACCAAGGCTTAAGAATCACACAACCACGCTACAAACTCAATGCGGAAATGGCCAAATGCGCAGCTTTTGTTTGCCCAAACTCCACAGCTTGGCCAAGCCATGCGGCTCCACAATCAAAAACCACACAATCAACGCGCCAAATACCATGATCTCAGTGTGCGCGATGCCCGCAGTCGAAATCGTCACGCCCACCAAACTACCCAAAACAGGCAAAAACTGATTCAAGAAAATCGGCAAGATCACGATGAAGGCCGCGCCAAAAAAGCTGCCCATGATCGAGCCCATGCCGCCAATGATCACCATGAAGAGCAATTGAAAGCTTCGGTTGATGTCAAAAGCCGCAGGCTCCCAAGCACCCAAATACACAAAGCCCCACATCGCACCCGCTACGCCGACGATGAAGCTGCTCACCGCAAAGGCGGAGAGCTTGGCATACATCGGGCGAATGCCAATCACCGCGGCCGCCACATCCATATCGCGAATTGCCATCCATTCACGGCCAATTGCCGAGCGCACCAAATTTTTCGCCAGCAGAGCAAACACGCAGACCATGCCGAGGCAAAACAAGTATTTATCCACTGGGCTGTTGATGCTCCAACCCATCACATTCATATCAGCCACTGACACTGAGCCAGAGGTAGAGTTATTCGTGAACCATTTGATGCGCAAAAATGCCCAATCGCAGACGAACTGCGCGGCAAGTGTCGCCACCGCCAAATACAGCCCGCGCACACGCAAACTCGGAATACCAAAAAACACGCCCACCACCGCAGCACAAACACCGCCCAGCAGCAGCGCCGCAATCAGGGGAATGCCATCAACACGAACGAAAAAGTTATATGCCGCATACGCACCCACCGCCATGAACGCGCCCGAGCCCAGCGAGATTTGCCCACAGTAGCCCACCAAAATATTCACACCAATCGCTGCCAGCGAAAGAATCAGGAAAGGCACCAAAATGGCCTTGAACATATAGTCGCTGGCCAACATCGGCACAGCGATGAAGGCTGCGAGCAAGAGCAGCGCAATGCCATAGCGATCTTGCGCAATGCCGAAGATCTGGTTGTCTTTGCTATAAGTCGTTTTGAATTGACCGTTTTCTCTGTAGAACATATGAAGTCTTCTTAAAGTGCCTTGGCGCTCAGAGGGGTAGGTAACGAGAAAAACGCTAAAAGATCGCGAAAGGCGCTAAAAAAGAAATGGAAACCCATCAGATTTTTAGAATTCATTTTGCGTTTTTCGGATTGAACTTTCGCGTTTTTCGCGTTACATAGAAAGCGGTTTGATTGCTCATGAGTTCATCGCCTCAAACACGATCGATGATCTTCTCGCCAAACAAACCTTGCGGTCTGAACAGCAAAAACACCAACGCCAGCACATACGCGAACCAAATCTCAATGCCGCCACCCACGTAGGGGCCTAAATACACCTCGGAAAGCTTCTCGCCAACGCCAATGATGAGGCCGCCAATAATCGCGCCCGGCACTGATGTGAGGCCACCCAATATCACCACGGGCAAAGCGCGCAGCGCCACTGTCGTGAGCGAGAACTGCACGCCGAGCTTGCTGCCCCAAATCATGCCTGCCACCAGTGCCACCACACCCGCCACGCACCACACAATCACCCAAATGCGGTTGAGCGGAATACCAATCGATTGCGCAGCTTGGTGATCATCAGCTACGGCGCGCAGCGCACGGCCCGTGGTGGTTTTTTGGAAAAAGAGCGAGAGCAGCGCCACCAAGGCGGCAGCAATCGCCGCCGCATACAAATCTTCTTTGTTGATCAAAATGCCGCCGGGGAAGGTGCTCTCAAAAGCCATGAGCGGCTCTTTGGGCATGCCGATGTTGATCTGATAAATCGCAGAGCCAAAAATGGATTGGCCGAGGCCATCTAGGAAATACGCAATCCCCAAAGTCGCCATCAGCAGCGTTGCGCCTTCTTGATTGACCAAATGCCGCAGCACCAAACGCTCAATCAGCCAAGCCACCACAAACATAATGACGGCGGCCACCGCAAAAGCAAACAAGTTCGCCACGATGCGGTTGTCAATCCCCGTCCACTGTGGAAACCATTCGGCAAACCGCGCCATCGCCAATGCTGCAAACAGCACCATCGCGCCTTGGGCAAAGTTAAATACGCCAGACGCTTTGAAGATCAAGACGAATCCAAGCGCCACCAGCGAATACAGCATGCCCGCCATGAGGCCGCCGAGCAATGTCTCCAAGAAGAATCCCATATCAGTGCCCCGTTCCCAAATACGCCTTGATGACTTCTGGGCTAGCACGCACCTCAGCCGGCGTGCCATCGCCAATCTTCTTGCCGTAATCGAGCACCACCACGCGATCTGAAATGTCCATCACCACACCCATGTCGTGTTCAATCAACACTACAGTCGTGCCGAATTCATCATTCACATCCAGCACGAAGCGACACATATCCTGCTTCTCTTCAATGTTCATACCCGCCATGGGCTCATCGAGCAGCAGCACTTGCGGCTCCATCGCGAGAGCGCGGCCCAAGTCAACACGCTTTTGCAAACCGTAAGGCAGTTGGCCAACGGGCGTTTTGCGATAGGCTTGAATTTCCAAAAAGTCGATGATTTCTTCCACCTTGGCGCGATGCTCATTCTCCTCGCGCTCGGCAGGCCCCCAGCGCAGGGCTTGCATGAAAATGTTGGACTTGATGCGCAGATTGCGCCCGCTCATGATGTTGTCCAGCACACTCATGCCTTTGAAGAGCGCAAGGTTTTGGAAGGTGCGCGCCACACCCATCTTCGCCACTTGATGCGAATCCATGTGCTTAAAGGTCTGCCCGCGAAACGTGATCGAGCCTTGCTGTGGGGTGTACACGCCATTGATGCAATTGAGCATCGAAGATTTGCCCGCACCATTGGGCCCAATGATCGCCCGTACTTCATGCTCACGCACATTGAAACTGATGTCAGTCAGCGCTTTCACGCCACCGAAGGCGAGGGAGATGTTTTGCACGTCAAGAATGACGTCACCGATTTTTTTGCTCATGCTTGGGCTCGCAAGAGTGAAGTAGGTAACGCGAAAAACGCGAAAATTGCGCGAAAAACGCGAAAGGAATTCAAAAGTAAACCTTGCATTTGCTTTCGCGTTTTTCGCGTCCTTTTGGCGTTTTTCGCGTTAAATAGTATGTTCATGATCAAGCCGCTTTAGCCAATGCAGCAAACGTCTTCGCGTCTTCAATCTTCAAAGTCGCATTCACCTTGCCTGTGCGCCCATCTTCAAACTTCACCACCGTCTCAATGAATTGCTCTTTTTTGCCGGAATACAGTGCATCAACCAAGGGTTGGTATTTGTCGCCAATGAAGCCACGGCGGACTTTGTTGGTGCGGGTGAGTTCGCCATCATCGGCATCGAGTTCTTTGTGCAGAACCAAGAAGCGGCTGATTTGGCTGCCGGCCAAGAGTTGATCGCGCGAGAGATCGGCATTCACCGATTCCACGCATTCTTTGATGAGACCATAGACCTCCGGTTTGCTCGCGAGATCGACATAACCCGTGTAAGGCAAATTGCGGCGCTCGGCCCAATTGCCCACGGCGTTCATATCAATGTTGAGCATCACACACACTTGATCACGGCCATCGCCGTAAGCCACAGCTTCTTTGATGTGCGGGAAAACTTGAGTTTGTTTTCCACATACTTGGGCGCAAACATCGCGCCATCGTTTGCACCGCCTTTGATACGCCCCACGTCTTTCACGCGGTCGATGATTTTCAGCTGGCCGCTGGCATCAATGAAGCCAGCATCACTGGTGCGATACCAGCCGTCGTTGGTTTTCACTTCTGCGGTTGCTTCAGGGTTTTTGAAATATTCTTTGAGCAGGCCGGGTGATTTCACCAAGATTTCGCCATTGGTATCGAGCTTGATTTCCACGCCTTCAATTGGCACGCCCACCGTATCGGCATGCACGGCATTGTCGGGCTGCAAGCACACGAACACGGCCGTCTCGGTCGAGCCATAGAGCTGCTTGAGGTTGATGCCAATCGAGCGATAGAAAGTAAACAGATCGGGGCCGATTGCCTCGCCTGCCGTGTAGGCCACGCGCACGCGGCTCATGCCGAGATTGTTGCGCAGCGGCGCATACACGAAGAAGTTGCCCAGCGCATATTGCAGCTTGTCGCCCAGAGCGACGCCCTTGCCATCGAGAAAGGCCGGGCCCACGCGCTTGGCTACATTCATGAAATGGCTGAACATCTTGCGTTTGATTGCGCCGGCATCTTCCATGCGAATCATCACGCTGGTGAGCAAGCCTTCAAATACCCGAGGCGGCGCAAAATAGTAAGTGGGTCCGATTTCTTTAAGGTCAATCGTCACGGTACTGGCGTTCTCTGGACAGTTCACCGTGTAGCCGCACACCAGCCACTGTGCATAGCTGAAAATGTTTTGCCCAATCCATGCGGGGGGCAGATAGGCGAGCACATCTTCGCCTGAAGTGAGCTTGTCGAACTTCGCGCCTGCGGCGCTGCGGTCAAGCAGCGACAAATGGGTATGCACCACGCCTTTGGGATTGCCAGTGGTGCCGGAGGTGAAGAACATCGCAGCGACATCGTGCGGCTGGGCAACGGCGGCCTCTGCTTTGAAAAAGTTGGGGTGGCTGGCTGCAAACGCAGCGCCGGATTCAATCAAAGCATCCAGCGATGTCAGGCCATCTTCTGCATAGTTGCGCAGGCCGCGTGGATCGTCAAACCAAATTTGCGTGAGCTGCGGCGCACTGCCGCGCACTTCGAGCAATTTATCCACCTGCTCTTGGTCTTCGACGATGCCGAATTTGATTTCGGCATTGTTGATGGGGAAAATGCATTCCGCCGCCACCGCATCTTGGTACAGCGGCACGGGAATCGCGCCCAGCGATTGCGCGGCCAGCATGCTGGCATACAGGCGCGGGCGGTTGCTGCCAATCACCACCATATGGTCGCCACGCTTCAAACCCGCTTGATGCAGACCGCAAGCGATACGTTCGACCATGGCGGCCAAGTCTTGCCACGAGGTGGTTTGCCAAATACCGTATTCTTTTTCGCGCAGAGCAGGCGCAGTGGGGCGCTCGCTGGCGTGGCGTAGCAGGAGTTGAGGAAAAGTCTGCAATGTGGACATGGGCTGGAATTTACGCCTTGATTTGACGTTATCATGTCTATATAATGACAATTTAGGGCAAACACTCCCTCGGACTAACCCTTGTACTGTCGCTAAACTTACGAGAACCGACTTTTTATGACCAAACACGCCCCAGAAGAACTGAGTTTGTCGCAACGCCGCCGTTCGCCGACAGAAGACGAGATGCGCAGCATCCCTTGGCTGCAAGCGCTCGAGCCCCAACATCAGCTTCGCGCACGTGCGGCTCTGCAGGTAGGCGAGGCCAAGGCGGGAGATTACGTGGTGCGCGTGGGACGGCCCGTCACCTATTGGTTTGGCCTGATTGATGGCCTGCTCAAGATGAGCAACGAGACGCAAGACGGTCGCAGCATCACGCTAATTGGTGTGCCACCAGGCGGTTGGTTTGGTGAAGGCACGGTTCTGAAGCAAGAAAATTATCGCTACAACATCCAAGCCCTGCGCCCGAGCACGGTAGCCGGCATTCCAGTGGAGACTTTTCATTGGCTGTTGGATCAAAGCATTGCGTTCAACCGCTTCGTGATGAATCAGCTCAATGAGCGCGTGGGGCAATTCATCACGGCCAGAGAGAGCGATCGCATGAGCAAGCCGGAGGCACGGGTGGCTTCGGGTTTGGCGAGTTTGTTCAACCCGGTGCTTTATCCGGGCGCAAGCAAGGTGTTGCGCATCACGCAGCTTGAGCTGGCGAATTTGGTAGGCCTCTCCCGCCAGCGCGTGAATCAGGCGCTCAGCGAGCTGGAGCAAAGCGGTTTGGTGAGCATTGAATACGGCGGTTTGCGCGTGGGTGATTTGGATGCGCTGCGCAAGGCGGCGTTTGCATGAGCGAGAGTAAACCTGTGGTGAATGCGCCCAAGGTGGCCAAAGCCATCCGTGTCATCAAAGCCGCTGCCGCCCCCGCCGAGCCGATTCGCTTGAACAAACGCATGGCCGATCTGGGGCTGTGTTCGCGGCGCGAAGCGGATGAATGGATTGACCAAGGCTGGGTCAAGGTCAATGGCGAGATTGCTGCGATGGGTACGAAAGTCACGCCGCAAGATCGCGTGGAGGTCGATAAAAAAGCCCAAGGCCATCAGGCCAATCAAGTGACGATTTTGCTCAACAAGCCGATTGGTTATGTGAGCGGGCAAGCGGAAGATGGGCACAAGCCTGCTGTTGTTTTGATAGCATCTGGCGCTCACTGGCAGGGCGATAGCAGCCGAAATCGCTTCGTGCGCGAGCAACTGCGCGGCCTAGCGCCCGCCGGCCGCTTGGACATTGATTCCACCGGCCTCTTGGTGCTCACGCAAGACGGCAGAGTGGCGCGCCAGCTCATTGGCGAAGATTCCGACATGGAAAAGGAATACCTCGTGCGCGTGATCATCGGCAATAAAGCGGGGCCGCCACAGGCGAATGTGCAAGCTGCGTTTCCTTTGGAGAAATTGCAGCTATTGCGCTCTGGTTTGTCGCTCGACGGTCAAAAGCTCAAGCGGGCGCAAGTGGATTGGCAAAACCCGGAGCAATTGCGCTTTGTGCTGAAAGAAGGCAAAAAACGCCAGATTCGGCGCATGTGTGAAGCTGTGGGCTTGTATGTAACGGGTCTCAAGCGTGTGCGCATTGGCGGCGTGAAGCTTGGGCAGTTGCCGCTGGGGCAGTGGCGGTATTTGGGCGCTGATGAGCGGTTTTGAGTTGCTATTATTTACATAGCACTCAGGGTGCATTTTATGTTGGGCTGTGGGCTATTTGGCTTAAATTTGCTATTTCTGGCTGGTTGGCTCGCTTTGGCCTGTGTACGCTCTGTGCGTAGGGGCTCATGCAGGTTGCGCGGGAGTTACGCGGCACCTGCCGCTATGTTGACGAATGAAAACGCTTGGAGCGTTTTCCAACCCTGTGCTACCAAAATCGCCCCTACGCACAGAGCGTACACAGGCCGAGGTTGGCTCAGTGATGCCGCCACCGAGCACTTGGTTGGGGGTCAACAATCTTCAAACATGATTGGCGCGGTTGCGTGTGCTGTCACCGCGCCAAGGTATTTGGGGTAGTGACAAGCTCCGCGCGAAGATCTTTACAGCAAGCTAAAGGCTGCGTGGTGAAGGGGTCGCGGCCTGCGATTTGTGGCGTGCAAAGCGCGGGAAACGCGGCACGCGTTTCACATCGTCTTCACGCGACAGGTGTCGCGTAACTCTTTGCGCGACAGTATGAGCAGGACGAAGTGCCCCCATGCCACGCTGCCGCTATCAGCACAACAAAACCTTTAGAACGCCAAAATCGACAAATTATCACTATAAATACAATAGCACTTCGCGCATATTCCATGCCGGACAACGCCCTAAAACGCTTAAAAATCAGGCAAAACAACTGCATCACCCGACCGCGCCACCATCTGCCCGATGACATGCACTTGTTCGCCCAAGCCCGACAAGGTGGCTGATACCGCGACTGCATCCAGCGCATCAACCACGACAATCATGCCAATGCCGTTGTTGAAGGTGCGGTTCATTTCAAAGTCGTCAATTCCGGCAGTTTTTTTGCAGCCATGCGAACAGCTCGGTTTGTGGCCAACTGCCTTTTTTGAGCGCGCGGCCACGCCCTCCGTCAAC
>JAAUOI010000288.1 GCA_012036375.1 Allobrachymonas sp.
ATTTGACCTTAAAACCCAGTTCTCAGCAGAATCCATCGTGAGCTGAAAATCAGTTTGATCCGGCTGGCATTTTCAATCCTGGCCGATTGGGAGTCATCTAAATGCAAACGAACTTAGCTCTTGAATACAAAAACCGCACTGAAGGCCAAGAGGCCGAGGCCATTTTGCGCAAGTGTGTGCATTGCGGATTTTGCACGGCCACTTGCCCAACGTATCAACTGCTGGGTGATGAATTGGATGGCCCGCGTGGGCGGATTTATTTGATCAAGCAAGTGCTCGAAGGCGAAGCGCCGACGCGCAAGACGCAGATGCATTTGGATCGCTGCCTGACCTGTCGCAATGAGAGCACCTGCCCGAGCGGTGTGCAGTATGGGCATTTGGTGGATATTGGGCGCAAGCTGGTGGATGAAAAAGTGAGCAGGCCTGCGGGGGAATCTGCGCTGCGTTGGGCTTTGAAAGAGGGTTTGCCATCGCCTCTGTTCGCACCCGCGATGGCAATGGGACAGATGGTACGCCCATTGCTTCCCAAAGCTCTGAAAAACAAAGTGCCAGAGAAGCGATCTGCTGGCGAGCGCCCCACGCGAGAGCATGCGCGCAAGGTGCTGATGCTCGAAGGCTGCGTGCAACCCAGCATGTCGCCCAACATCAACTCCGCCACGGCGCGCGTGCTCGATGCAGCGGGCATTCAAACCCTCACGGCCAAAAAAGCGGGTTGCTGCGGCGCTGTGAAATTCCATCTGAACGATCAAGATGGCGGCAAGGCGCAGATGCGCGCCAACATTGATGCTTGGTGGCCGCATGTGGAGAGTGGGCAAGTGGAGGCGATCATCATGAACGCCTCGGGCTGCGGCGTGACGGTGAAAGAGTATGGCCACATCTTGCAGCATGATGCCGCATATGCGAGCAAAGCCGCCAAGATCAGTGATCTCACGAAAGACATCAGCGAACTGCTGCCCGAGTTGGTCACCGCCTTGAAGCCGCAGCTAAAAAACGCAACCAAAGAGCAGCTTGCCTTTCATCCGCCTTGCACCTTGCAGCATGGCCAGCAGCTCAAGGGGGGTGTGGAAAAGCACTTCAGTGAACTCGGTTTCAACATCAAAACCGCGAGCTGCGAAGCGCATTTGTGCTGCGGCTCAGCAGGCACGTACAGCGTCTTGCAGCCTGAGCTGTCGTATCAACTGCGTGACCGCAAACTGGGCAACTTGCAAGAGATGAAGCCCGCGCAAATTCTGAGTGCCAACATCGGCTGTATCACGCATTTGCAAAGTGGCACGGAGGTGCCCGTGCGCCATTGGATCGAAATTCTGGATGCTGCTCTGCCCAGCAGTTAATCAACAAGCGCTACTAATTAGATAGCATTTGGCGAATATTCTATGCCGGCAAACTGCCTAAAAGGCTTCAAAAATAGCCTGTGAACCTCGCCCACCCAGCCATCGCAGGGTAAATGCGAATTCTGCATAACCCAGCGTTTCGCCATAATCGCCGGCATGGAAACCAAATGGCTAGAAGATTTTGTGAGCTTGGCAGAGACGCGCAGTTTCAGCCGTTCAGCGCAGTTGCGCCATGTGACGCAGCCGGCATTTTCGCGGCGCATTCAGTCGCTGGAGGCGTGGGCGGGCACCGATTTGGTGGACCGCAGTTCGTATCCCACGCGCCTAACACCCGCTGGCGAGACGCTGTATGGCCAAGCGCTCGAAACGCTGCAAGCCCTGCAAGCCACCCGCGCGATGCTGCGTGCGCATTCGAGCGCGGGGCAGGATGTGATTGAGTTTGCGATTCCACATTCGCTCGCTTTCACATTTTTCCCCACCTGGCTGTCTGGGCTGAGAACCCGCTTTGGCCCGATCAAAAGCCGTTTGATTGCGCTGAATGTGCACGATGCAGCTATGCGTTTGGTCGAAGCCAGTTGCGATTTACTGATTGCGTTCCATCATCCCTCGCAGCCGCTACAACTAGATCCCGAGCGCTATGAATTTGTGAGCTTGGGCACGGAGGTGATTGCGCCCTTTTCGCAAGCTGATAGCCAAGGCCAACCGATCTTTAGCCTGCCCGGCCGCTCGGCTACGCCGTTGCCGTATCTGGGTTATGCGCCGGGCGCGTATTTGGGGCGTGTGGTGGAAGTCATTCTCAAATCTTCCGCCACGCCGGTGCATTTGGATCGGGTATACGAAACTGACATGGCCGAAGGCTTGAAGGCGATGGCGATGGAAGGCCACGGAATCGCTTTTTGCCGCATAGCGCAGTGAAAAAAGAGCTGCGCGCCAAGCGCTTGGTGGCTGCCGACAGCGCCTTGCCCGCCGGCAGCGAATTGCACATGACGATGGACATTCGCGCCTACCGCGAGCGCCTGTCCACCCGCGAGAGCGGAAAAGATCGCGAGGGCAGCGCTCGACCCGTCAAGCGCACTGCGCAGGTGCTGTGGGATTATTTGGTGGATACCAACAAGCCATCACTGGGCTCGGCGGTGAAGACCAAAGCCTAAAGCGTACGCTATTGCAACAAGCAAGCCTCCACCACTTGCAGCTCATTGTCTTTTGCAAAATTCATCACAAAATCCCACGCCATGGGATGCTCCTCACGCAAATCAGAATGCACCACCACACATTTGGTGTCGCCATGCTCAGTTTGCATACTGGTGGGCAAGCACCAAGCAGAATAGCTCAAATGCGAACCGGGCGTTGCGCCTCCGGGGCGAAATTGGCTCATCACTCCCGCCAAGCGCTCGGCCCAATCGCTGGGGCGAAAGACTTTGCCGCGCGCCGTCACGCCTTGGATGAAAAATTGCTTGGAACCGACAGAGGCCATGGGGGTGGGTTGGCTAAATGGGAGATTGTCAGCCTATCCGGGTCAGATATGCTGCAATGCAGCAAGAATTCTATCTTATAGAAGACTCGGCAAGACGCTAGGGGTTGAGAAACGTGGGAGATCGTGCATGACTGTCATGCAAAAACTGTACGGTCTTCGCAGACAAGGACTCTAAAATCACATTTCAGCGGCTCAGGTTGAGCCGTTTTGTCTTTTGGAGATGAATGCCATGACCCTCGCTAACGCTACACCTTCTCAACCGCATGTGATGAACACCTATGGCCGCGTGCCGATTGAGCTCTCGCATGGCCAAGGCTCGCGCGTGTGGGACATTCATGGCAAGAGCTATTTGGATGCGCTCGGCGGCATTGCCGTGAACACGCTCGGGCACAACCATCCTAAGCTCGTGCCGGCGCTGCAAGATCAGCTCACCAAGCTCATCCACACCAGCAATTATTATTTTTGCCCGAATGCAGAGAAGCTCGCAGCGATGCTGGTTGAGCGCAGCGGCATGACCAACGTGTTCTTCTGCTCTACGGGGCTGGAGGCCAATGAGGCGGCTTTGAAGCTGGCGCGCAAATTCGGCGTGAGCAAAGGCATTGAGCGCCCGGCGATTGTGGTGTTTGACAAAGCTTTTCATGGCCGCAGCTTGGCCACGATGTCGGCCACAGGCAATGCGAAAGTGCGTGATGGTTTTGGGCCATTGATGGAAGGGTTTTTGCGTGTGCCAGTCAACGATATTGAAGGTTTGAAAAAGCCACCGAAGGCAATCAAAATGTGTGCGCCGTGTTTTTTGAGGCGATTCAGGGCGAAGGCGGCGTGAATCCGTTTCACATGGACTATTTAAAACAAGTGCGCCAGCTCTGCGATGAGCGCGATTGGCTCTTGATGATTGACGAAGTGCAATGCGGCATGGGACGCACCGGCAAATGGTTTGCGCACCAGTGGGCCGGCATCAAACCCGATGTGATGCCGCTGGCCAAGGGCTTGGGCTCAGGCGTGCCAATTGGCGCAGTGGTTGCCGGGCCTAAAGCAGCCAACATTTTCTCGCCCGGCAATCATGGCACGACCTTTGGTGGCAATCCGCTGGCGATGCGTGCGGGTGTGGAAACCATTCGCATCATGGAAGAAGAGGGTCTTTTGGCCAATGCCGCTAAAGTAGGCGCACATTTGCACGATGCGTTAAAGCGCGAGCTGGGCGGCTTGGCTGGCGTGAAAGAAATTCGTGGCAGCGGCTTGATGATCGGTGTGGAACTGATCAAGCCATGCGGTGCGTTGGTGGGGCTATGCGCGGACAAGGGCTTGCTGATCAGCGTGACAGCAGACACCGTGATCCGTATGGTGCCGCCGCTGATTTTGACGGTGGCCGAGGCGGATGAAATCGTGACGATCCTTGCACCGCTGGTGAGATCACTTCTGGCTGGCGGCTAGAAATTGCAAAACCAAAATACAGGACGCGAAATTCGCGAAAGTGACGCGAAAAGACGCAAAAAATAATCCCCAACTTAAAAAG
>JAAUOI010000289.1 GCA_012036375.1 Allobrachymonas sp.
GCGCGGGTTCAGGCTGGCATACGGATCTTGGAAGATCATCTGGATGCGCTCGCGCAACTTGCGGCTGCCCGCACTTTTGTACGTCTCGTTGGCATCCATGCCGTCGAATTGGAAGTTGCCGCGAGAAGGTGTGTACAGGCCCACCATCAGGCGAGCGACTGTACTTTTGCCGCAGCCCGATTCACCTACCAAGGCCAGCGTTTTGCCACGCTCAATCTCAAAGCTCACGCCATCGACGGCTTTGAGGAAGATTTTGGGTTTGCGCTCGACCACGCGATTGAGCCAAGGCGGGGAGACATCAAAGCTCATCGCCAGATCGTCTACTTTGACGAGGGCTTGTTTTTTCATGCTGATGTTTGTATCTTGGCTCATGCTTTGACTCCTTCAGCATGCAACCAGCAAGCGGCGCGGGTGGCTCCGGCTTGGATCAAATCCGGGCGATCCACTTTGCAGCGATCAAAGGTTTTGGTGCAGCGCGGATTGAAGGCGCAGCCTTGGGGGATAGCGTTCAAGCGAGGCATGGCGCCATCAATCTGCGCCAAATGTTCGCGGTCTACACTCATATCGGGAATCGAGGCCATCAAGCCTGCGGTATACGGATGCGCGGGGCGATTGATCACCTCATGCACCGGGCCAATCTCTGCCACGCGGCCCGCATAGAGCACTGCCACGCGATCACAGGTCTCGGCGATCACGCCCATGTCATGCGTGATCAGCATCACGGCTGCGCCGCGCTCTTTGCAGAGGTTTTTCAGCAAGCTGATGATTTGCGCCTGAATGGATACGTCCAAAGCCGTGGTCGGCTCATCGGCCACGATCAGTTTGGGCTCTGCCGCCAAAGCCAGCGCGATCACCACGCGCTGGCGCATGCCGCCAGAGAACTGATGCGGGTAATGCTCAATGCGCTCTTCGGCGGCGGGAATGCCGGTGGATTTGAGCAAGTCAATCGCGCGGCGGCGGGCTTCGGCCTGATCCACCGGCAAATGCGCCTGAATCGTCTCCATCAGTTGTCTGCCCACGGAATACAAGGGGTTGAGTGAAGTGAGCGGATCTTGAAAGATGGCGCCAATCTTGCGGCCACGGATATGCCGCATCTGATCGTGATTCAGATTGTCAATGCGCTGGCCTTCAAGCAAGATTTGCCCGCTGGCAACGCGGCCTGGCGGCTCAAGCAAGCCGATGATGGCTGCACCGGTGAGTGATTTGCCAGCGCCAGATTCACCGACCACGCCGAGGATTTCACCGGGGGCGATGTCGAAAGAGATGTCGTCCAAAGCGCGCAACGTGCCACGGCGAGTGGGAAATTCGACAACGAGGTTTTAACTTGTAAAAGGCTCATGATATTTCGCCTCTTAACGCAGTCTTGGGTTCAACGCATCGCGCAACCAGTCACCCAATAGGTTGACCGACAGCGCAATCAAAATCAACATCAGCCCCGGCCAAACGGTGATCCACCATTCGCCGGAGAAGAGGTAGTCGTTGCCTACGCGGATGAGTGTGCCGAGTGATGGCGAAGTAGGCGGCACGCCCACGCCTAAGAATGAGAGCGTGGCTTCGGTGATGATGGCGGTAGCTACTTGAATCGTCGCCAAGACCATCACGGGGCCCATGACGTTGGGCAGCACATGGCGCAGCATGATGCGGTGGCTGGCCACGCCAGTGACTCTGGCGGCTTGCACGTATTCTTTGTTGCGCTCCACAAGCGTGGTGCCGCGCACGGTGCGGGCGTATTGCACCCAGCCGGTAAGCGTGATGGAGATGATGAGCACGCCAAATGCGACGCTGGTATGCGCATTGGGAAACAAGGCGCGGCCCACGCCTGCGATCAGCAGAGCCACCAAGATGGGCGGGAAAGAGAGCATCACATCGCAGATGCGCATGAGCAGCGTATCGATCCAGCCGCCGAGGAAGCCGGCAAGAAGCCCCAGCGTCACACCGATGAGCACAGACAGAATGACCGAGATGATGCCGACGGCCAATGAGATACGGGCGCCGTACATCAAAGCCGAGAGAATGTCGCGCCCTTGATCGTCTGTGCCCAAGAAGAATTTGGCTTTACCGCCTTCGATCCATGCGGGAGGCAGGCGGGCATCGGACAACTCCAAGGTGGTCAGGTCAAACGGATTGGTAGGCGCAACAACACCTGCGAACACCGCGCAAAATATACAAATGAAGGCCACCAAGGCAGCCAGCATAGCCATTGGCGAAGTTTTAAAACTGTAGCCGACATCGCTGTCGAGCCACTTGGAGAGTCTGTCCGGAATTGAATCACTCACATCACACCCAAATTCGTTGTTATGCGCACTGCGTAGAAATCCTTTGAATCTCTACGCAGCGCATTCGTTTTACTTAATGCTCATCCATTTGAAAAACATGTAGTTGTCCGCTAGCTGTGTCAACTCCACCTTCTTATTGACACCCCAAGCCAGCGCTTGTTGATGCAGTGGCAAATGGCCAACGTCGTCTGCATGCAGCTTGAAGGCTTCTGCAATCATGGCTTGGCGCTTGGGCTTGTCGGTCTCTGATTGAATCTTGGAGATCAGTTCATCGACCTTGGGGTTGCAATACGCGCCATAGTTGAATGTGCCAGCGCCCTTGCCATCAACACAGCGGATCAAGGCATTCAGCATATTGTGTGCATCGTAGGTGCTGGGTGTCCAGCCGAGCAGATAGAAGCTATGCTCGCCGCGCAAAAGCTTGGGGAAGTACGTTCCTTTGGTCTCCGCTTGCAGATTGACCTTCACGCCGATGCGTGAGAGATTCGCCGTAACTGCTTGGCAGATTTCTGCATCATTGACATAGCGGTCATTCGGGCAATTCATCCCCAGTTCAAAACCATTTGGGTATCCTGCATCGGCCATCAGTTTTTTAGCTACTTCCGTATCGAAAGCGAGACGCTTATTCAAGTTGGTGTCAAAACCGTTCACTCCTGGGGCAACCATCAATGCTGTTGGATTCGACGCGCCGCGCATCACGGTGCGTTTGATGCCTTCAATATCAATCGCTTGATAAAAAGCTTGACGCACGCGCTTGTCTTTGAATGGGTTCTTGCCCTTCACGCTGGAATAGAGCAACTCATCGCGTTTTGATCCATGCCAAGGAAAATCGTGCGCAGCTCTGGGCCTTGCAGGGCTCTGGCATTGGCGCTGGCGTTAACACGTGCCACGTCTTGCACAGGCACGGGATCCATCACATCAATTTCGCCTGACAGCAAGGCCGCAACACGTGTCGCATCATTGCTGATGGGTGTATAAATCACTTCAGTGACATTGCCTTCAATCTTGCCCCAGTAGTTACTATTAACAGTAAAAGTGGTCTTCACGCTGGGTTGTCGCTCGCGCAGACGGAATGAACCCGTGCCGTTGGCTTTGAAGGATGCGGCATTCTCGACCCCTTTGCGGCGATCCACAGGCTTAGTGGCTTGGTTCTCTTCACACCATTTCTTGCTCATGATGTAAACGAGAGAAATCACTTCGGGAAGAATAGGAAACGGTGCTTGGGTTTCAATTTCAATCGTATGAGAGTTGATTTTTCGCACTTCTTTAAGATCATTGGTATAGCTGCGCAAATCAGAGCCATCGCTGGCTGTGCGCTGAAAGGAGAAAATTACATCA
Organism: Allobrachymonas sp.; assembly: GCA_012036375.1. Lineage (GTDB taxonomy): Bacteria > Pseudomonadota > Gammaproteobacteria > Burkholderiales > Burkholderiaceae_C > JANMDU01. Next base: position 3,615 of record JAAUOI010000289.1, read on the forward strand.
TCTGCGGTGAAAGGTGTGCCATCATGAAACACCACGCCTTTGCGCAATTCGAAACGCCACACATTGGGCGAAGTTTGCTTCCAAGCGGTAGCCAAGCCCGGCGCGAGGCTCAAGTCCTTGTTGCGAGCCGTGAGGCCTTCATAGATATTGCCCGTCACGCTCAACTGATTCGACTCATTGAGCGAGTGCGGATCCATCGAGAGCGCATCACCCTGATTGCCGATGCGAATCGTCTTGGCATTCGCTACTGAAATAATAACTGCCGACGCAATAAATACAACGGCCACCATCGTTTTTTTCATTGAAAACATCGCTTTCTCCTTTTAAAAAGTATTAATGACCCTTGCCGCCAATGCGCAAGCGAGGATCGACCACGAAATACAACAGATCCACAATCAAATTAATCGCCAAAAAAATCAGCGCAACGATGCACAGGTAAGCAGCCATCACAGGGATATCCGCAAACGTCACCGCTTGAATAAACAGTAAGCCCATGCCCGGCCACTGAAACACCGTCTCGGTGATGATGGCAAATGCAATCAAGCCGCCAAGTTGTAAGCCGGTGATCGTCATCACCGACACGAGGGTATTTTTAAGAGCATGGCCGAAATGGATCACGCGATTGGACAGGCCACGAGCGCGAGCAAACTTGATGTAATCCGTGCGCAACACTTCGAGCATCTCCGCGCGTACCAAGCGCAT
>JAAUOI010000027.1 GCA_012036375.1 Allobrachymonas sp.
AGATTCGTCTCATATGACACTATCACCTGTTCACTATATATCGACGAGTTCATATGACACTAGCAAATACTTCATGAGACTATACTGCAACCCCCTGTTCACCCTCTTCTCCAATGCTCCCTTCTCTCACCGCCGAATCTCTACTCCGTCAAGCATATCTCTCACCTACTACGGATGGTCCTGCAAACCGCCTCCCAGCAGTTGTCAAGAGTCTCTTTGTTCGTCTCCTTCGAGCCCTCGGCAATGCACCGCAGTTGCCAAGCGCGTCAGGATAGCAGCAGCAGGCACCCGCGTTCCTACGGGCCCGGTTGGGGTTTCGGCTTCGGCTTCGGCTTGCTATCGGGGACGGGGATGTCGGCCCCTTGGGTGAGCGGGTCGAAAAACGGCTCGGTGCGCGGTAGGGCGGGGAGGACCTGGCTGACCCAGGCAATGATCTGCGGCGCGCCAAAGCTCAGCTTGCACCCCGTGGCCGTGCTCTCCACCTGGACCATGTGGGCACTGACCAATGCGCTGGGCAAGCGCACGGAGTTTGCGTTGGCAGATCGCGCGGGTGTGCTCACCCGCAGCATGCCGCGCGCAGCTGAGGTGTATCCCGAATTTGCTGCCTTGGATGATCCGCTGCAGATGCTGTTTCAGCGGCGCGAAGTGTTGCTCGCAGCAGCTCGTGTGTTGGGCGCCGCGCCACAAAAATCATTTGCTGCCAAGGGGCAGGAGCTTGAAATCTGTTGCACACAGGCGCGCTGGCGCGATGCGCTGATTTGCCTGCTCACCGCCGAGGGTGCGCCGCGCAAGTTCAATGCGCAGCTGGTGAGCACGCCGCAGGTCAGCGCAGCACAGACGCTGTGTGGGCTGGTCAATCAAGCCAGCGAGCAGCAGGCGGCCTTTTTTGCATCAGCAACGCATGAGTGAGCTGACCCGCGCTTTGATCGCCTGCTTTGCCGATCTCAAGCGCGAGCGTGGCTGGGTGGATATGAACGATCTGGAGCAAGCTGCTTTGCATTTGCTGCGCGATGAGCAGCTCTCAGGCTGGGTGCAGCAGCGACTGGATGCACAGTTGCGCCATGTGTTGATTGATGAGTTTCAGGATACGAATCCGCTGCAATGGCAGGCGCTGCAAAGCTGGCTATCGAGCTATGTGGGCAGTGGGGGAGGGCGCGAAGGAGGATCTGCACCGAGCGTGTTCATCGTGGGCGATGCCAAGCAGAGTATTTACCGCTTTCGCCGTGCCGAGCCGCAGGTGTTTGAGGCTGCCACGCAATTCGTGTGCGAGCAATTAGGCGGCACGCTGCTCTCGTGTGACCACACGCGGCGCAATGCGCAAGGCGTGGTGGCGCTGGTCAACGCCGTGATGAGCCAAGCGGCCACTGAGCTGCCCTATGCGTTTCGCCCGCACACGACCGAGAGCGAGCAAACAGGCGAGATCATTCGCCTGCCACTTGCTCCGCAGCCTGAAAAAGCGCTGGCGGGCGATGAGATGGTCTGGCGCGATACGCTGACCACGCCGCGTGATGAGCCGCAAGAGTATGCGGCGGACGCGGAATGCCAACTGGCTGCACGCTGGGTGGCGGGGCAAATTGCGCAGGGGCTGATCGGGCCAGACATCATGGTGCTCGCCCGTAAGCGAGATCGCTTGGAACGCATGCGCGATGCGCTGCGGCTTTTGGGCGTGGCCAGCCAAATTACAGAGAAGACGGCACTGATTGATTTACCTGAAGTGCAGGATGTGGTGGCGCTGCTTGATGCGGCTGTTTCGCCAGGCAATGATTTGGCGCTGGCGCGGGCCTTGAGGTCGCCGCTCTTGGGCTGGCGTGATGACGATTTGGTGGCGCTGGCTTTGGCTGTGAAATCAGCTGGCGCACAAGCCGCGCAGGCTAGCGCAGTGCTGCAAGACGATACAAACAAGACGATTTCTTGGTGGGATATGCTCACAAAAGAGGAGCATTCGGCGCACATTCTATGCAGGCTAGATGCCAATTTGGCTTCAAAAACACGGCTTCAACTGCTGCAATTGCAAAGCCTGCTGCAAGCGCTGCCGCCGCATGATGCCTTGAGCCGCATGGTCAGTGAGCAAGATTGGGTAGCGCGGTGCATGGCCGCTGCGCCTGCGCCGCTGCGCCAGAGGGTGCAACAAAGTTTACATGCACTGTTGGCCGCAGCTTTGGAGATTGGCTCAGGGCGATTTCTGACGCCGCATAAGTTCGTGCGCGAGCTAAAAAAGCCGCACCTGAAAGCGCCGCAAACGACGAGCGCAGATGACGCGGTGCGCCTGATGACGATTCACGGCGCAAAGGGCTTGGAAGCGCATACGGTGCTGCTGCTCGACAGCTTGTCTGCGCCGCCTGCGGCTGCGATTCTCGATGTGCTCGTGGATTGGCCAGGGGCGCAAGCTGCGCCGCAAACCTTTGCGTTTTTGCGCAGTGAGGCCAAAGCGCCAGAGTGTGTGAGCGCAGCGCTTGCGCATGAGCAGGAGCAGCGTGCGCGTGAGGAAATCAATGCGATGTATGTGGCGATGACGCGCGCGAAATCGCGCCTGGTGTTCAGTGCGCATGAAAGTGCGCGGCAAGCGGCTACGGGCTGTTTGTGGAGGCGGTTGGAGGCTTTGCCAGAATCCGTGGCGACCTTGATTGAAGATGCTTGGGCAGGTGATTTTGCGGCTTTGCCACAGACACTTATTGAGGATACTTTTACCTTAAATATCATGCCAAATGAGCGGTTAGCCGGCACAGAATATGCGCAGAGTGCTATTAAAAAAGAAGTAAATCAAGCAACTGATGATGATTCGAGTTCGCGCGATGCCAGCCATTGGGGCGATGAGGTACAGCGGCGAATCGGTATTGCGATGCACAGGTTGTTGGAGTTGTATCGTCCGGGCGCGGATTGGCACGAGTCAATCGCCTCAGTGACCGCTGCTGTGCAGTTGAGCGAGCCTCAAGCGCTACAAGCCCTTGAATCCGCGCAGCGCATCGTGCATGGCCAGGCAGCTTGGGTGTGGGGCGATGCGGTGGATTGGCAGGCCAATGAGGTGGAGCTTTTCCATGAAGCCCAAGTCCTGCGATTGGATCGCTTGGTGAGGCGGCGCGATACGCAGGCTTGGTGGGTGATTGACTACAAATCTTCAGACGCGCCGCAGCACAATCGAGCCTTGCGCTTGCAGCTGACGCAGTATGTCGAGGCGGTGAAATCTGCTTTTAGCGAAAGCGGCAAGACAGCTGTTGTGCATGCTGCGTTCATCACGGCGCAAGGGCGTTGGGTGCAGATCCTGTGATCGCAAGCGATGAAAAAAGGTGACGAGCCTTGACCCCGGCACTGACTCCACAGTTAGGGCTGCTTGGTTCCCCACCTGACCCGGTTGGCCGCTTCACCATGCGGGAAGGCCCGTCGAGGTGTATTGTAGCGGGTGGGGTTTTCTTGTTTGCGCTGTTCGCTTATGTTGCTTGGTTGCTTGTTTTGCGCTCCGTGGCCTGTGCACGCCCTGTGCGCAGGGGCTCATGCTGGTTGCTCAGGAGCTACGCGGCACTTGCCGCGATGTTGACGAAGGAAAGCGCTACGCGCTTTCGAGCCTTCCGCTACCAAAATCGCCCCTGCGCACAGGGCGTACACAGGCCAGTTTGTGCTTTTCTGTCGCCGTCACCGAGCGCTTGGTGGCAGGTAAACATTGTTTGGAGATTGCTGACACGGTTGCGTCAAACTACTTGTCACCGCGCCCCGATTTGTTGGGTTGTGACATGTTCCGCGCGAAAATCTTCTGAGTAGCCAACAGGCCGCGTGGCATGGGTGTACTGCGGCCTGCGATTTGTGTCGGGTCAGGCGCTGCAAGCGCGCCAGCGTTTGCACTTCGTCATCTCGCGGCAGGTGCCGCGTCTCTCCTGACACGACACCATGAGCGGGACGCAGTACACCCATGCCACGCAGCCGCCGCCTTACACAAAACTCACAACAAATCACTCAACAAAACACCGACAATACACCCCATGACCGAACAAACCGCCCCCAGCAATCGCCTTCTGCTTGTCGATGGATCGAGCTACATTTACCGCGCTTTTTTGCTGGTGGCGATGCGATGAGCGTGACCTTGCCCGATGGCACGGTGCAAAAAACAGGCGCGATGCGCATCATGATCAATATGATGGCTTCGCTGCAAACGCAGTATCCTGCCAACTATGTGGCCTGTATTTTTGATGCGAGTGGCCCCACATTTCGCGATGCACTGTATCCCGATTACAAAGCCAATCGCTCGCCCATGCCCGATGATTTGCGCAGCCAGATTGAGCCGATTCACGAGGTGATGCGGCTGCTGGGCTGGCCTGTGCTCGCTGTGAAAGGCGTGGAGGCCGATGATGTGATCGGCACGCTGGCTCGCATCGGCGCAGAGCAGGGCATGGAAGTGATTATTTCCAGCGGTGACAAAGACCTCTCGCAACTCGTGAACGAACACATCACCATCATCGACACGATGAATGGCAAGAAGCGCGATATTGCAGGCGTGACGACAGAATTTGGCGTGCCGCCTTCGCTCATGCTCGATTATCAAAACCTTGTGGGCGATACGGTGGATAACGTGCCGGGAGTGGAAAAAGTCGGACCGAAGACGGCGGCGAAATGGCTTACGGAATACGGCTCCCTGGAGAATTTGATGGCGCACGCCGATGAGATCAAAGGGGTGGCGGGAGAGAACTTACGCAAGGCGCGCGAGTGGCTGCCCAAGGGGCGCGAGCTGCTCAAGATCAAAACCGATTGCGATTTGCAAGCCGAGCTGCCCAGCTTACCTGCTATGAACTCTGTAGCACTTGGCGCAGAAAATACGCAGGCTCTTGGTGATTTTTATCTGAAATATGGGTTCAAAGGACTGGCCGCGAGTTTGGGCAAGAAATCTGCTGCGCCAGCTGTCAATCTGCCCGCGACGGGTCAGATGGATGATTTGTTTGCCGAGCCAGCGCCTGCTGTATCGGCTGTCACGCAAAAAAAATACGACACCATTTTGACGTGGGAAGCTTTTGACGCATGGCTTGCCAAAATTCAAGCTGCCGAGCTGACAGCGCTGGACACAGAAACCACGTCAATTGACGAAATGCAAGCGCAGATCGTGGGTATCAGCTTCAGCATTCAGCCTGGTGAGGCGGCCTACATTCCGCTGGCGCACAGCTACCCCGATGCGCCTGCGCAATTGCCTCTGGATGAAGTGCTCGCCAAGCTCAAACCTTGGCTTGAAAACCCCGCGCACCCCAAGCTAGGACAACACATCAAATACGACCGCCATGTGTTGGCCAACCACGGCATCGAGGTGCAGGGTTATGCGCACGACACGATGCTGCAAAGCTATGTGCTAGAGGTGCACAAACCGCACGGCCTGTCCAGCTTGGCCGAGCGGCATGTGGGCCGCACGGGGATCAGCTATGAAGATTTGTGCGGCAAGGGCGCGCATCAGATCTCCTTTGCGCAAGTGGAGATTGCCAAGGCAGCCGAATACTCCTGTGAAGATTCGGATCAAACGCTGGACGTGCATTTGGCGTTGTGGCCAAAGCTGCAAGCCAACGAGAAATTGCGCAGTATTTACGCGCTCGAAATTGAAAGCTCAGAGAGCCTGTATCGCATTGAGCGCAATGGCGTGCTGATTGATGCGCAGCAACTGAGCAATCAAAGCCATACCCTCGGCCAGCGCATCATGCAATTGGAAACGCAGGCGTATGAGCTGGCGGGGCAACCGTTCAACTTGGCTTCTCCTAAGCAAATTGGCGAGATTTTCTTCACCAAGCTGGGCTTGCCGGTTGTTAAAAAAACCGCCACCGGCGCACCGAGTACCGATGAAGAAGTCTTAGAAAAACTCGCCGAAGACTACCCGCTGCCCGCCAAATTTTGGAGCATCGCGGCCTGTCCAAACTCAAAGGCACCTACACCGACAAGCTGGCCCAGCTGGCGCACCCGCGCACAGGCCGCGTGCATACGCATTACGCGCAAGCCGTGGCAGTCACCGGCCGCTTATCCAGCAACGATCCGAATCTGCAAAACATTCCCATCCGCACGCTTGAGGGCCGTCGCGTGCGCGAGGCATTCGTCGCGCCAGAAGGCAAAAAATTGCCAGCGCCGACTACTCGCAAATCGAGCTGCGCATCATGGCGCATTTGAGTGGTGATGAAGCACTGATTGCAGCGTTTGCCCAAGGCTTGGATGTACACCGCGCCACGGCGGCAGAGGTGTTTGGCGTGGCGCTGGATGCCGTCAGCAGCGAGCAGCGCCGCTATGCCAAAACCATCAACTTTGGCCTGATTTATGGCATGGGCGCGTTTGGCTTGGCGCGGTCGCTGGGCATTGACAACACCGCTGCCAAAAACTACATCGAGCGCTACTTCGCAAGGTTTTCGGGCGTTAAGCGCTACATGGACGAGACACGCCAAATCGCCAAGCAGCAAGGATTTGTTGAAACGCTTTTCGGTCGCCGCATTGAAATGCCCAATATCAAAATGGCCAAAGGTGCGCTGCTGGCCGGACTAGAGCGCCAAGCGATCAATGCGCCGATGCAAGGCACAGCGGCTGATTTGATCAAGCTGAGTATGAACGCCATCATTCGTGAGTTGGATGTCAAGACCATGCAAACCAAAATGATCATGCAAGTTCACGATGAATTGGTGTTTGAAGTGCCCTCTGATGAGATCGATTGGCTCAAGGCAGAAATTCCGCGCCTGATGGCCAGCGTGGCGCAGCTCAAAGTGCCTTTAGTAGCCGAAGTCGGTGTAGGCTTGAATTGGGATCAAGCGCATTGATTTTTAAGCGAAATTGGCCTCTAGCCGGCATGGAATGTGCGCGGAGTGCTATTATTTTGATAGTATTTTTCAGTCAACACTGTATGTCTTGTGACACAAAACTGCCATGACGTAAACCTTGCCGTGCTTGATTGGCCATCTCTTGCCAAGCCGCCTGCCATTGCGCAACTTGTAGGGAGGGGTTGAACAGTGAGGCGCTGTTGTGTTGATTTTTCAAACTGGTTTTTAACTGCTGTAGTTGATCGGCTTGTAAGCCCAACTCAACAGCACGGTTGAGATACGCCAACCTCGCGGCTTCTTGACCCATGGTGTGGCTATCGAACACGCAATCCTTCAGACCGGCTGCATGCAAGATACTGCCGCCCAAACGCGATGCCATGTTGTGACCTGCGCAACTGAGCGCGGGCACGCCCATGCGCAGCGCCTCGGCCAAGCCGTGATTGGCATTGAACAGCAGGGTGTCGAGAAACAGATCGGCTTGCCTCAGCTGCGCCAGATACACAGGCCGCGCAGCTGGGGGCGCAAACACCACACGCTCGGGCGCAATGCCAGCCGCACTTGCATGCGCTCTGAGATGGGTTTGCGCTGTGCGCTCAAAGCTGGGCAACCACAGCACGGCTTGGGGCAGGGCGTGCATCACCTGCATCCACAGCGCGAATGTTTCAGGATCCATCATGGGCGTGCCCACACGGCTGCACAGCACGAAGGCATCTTCTGGCAAGCCCAGCGATTGGCGCGTGGGCTGCGCTGCGGCCACGGTGTCATCGCAGTGCAGCCAGCAACTGTGCGGCAGGCGCAGCGTGGGGCCATGCACTGCGCCGTGATGATTGATGGAGGCACAGTAGCCATCAGGATGCGTAATATGGTCGCCCATGACGAACTGCACCGTGCCCGCATTGAGGCGCTGCCAAGAGACGTGGCGCAACTGAATCGGCGCAACGCCCATGAAAGGCAGCTCAGCGCGACACGAGGGCGTGTAGTAGGCCGTGTCCATGAAAATATGCGCTTGCCTTGCGCGGATTTGTTGCACGGCATCCGTGCTGCTCAGGGCGGCAATGTCCGTATAAGAATCTGCCAGTTGAGCGATGGCGGCATCGCGCGGCGCGCAGGGTGAGGGAGTTGCGCAACAGATGAATCGCAAAGCGGCTGCGATCCACGCGCTTGAGCCAGCCAGAGAGCAGGCAGCGCTGGCGCTCGTCTGCCATGTCTTGTGCGGCAATCGCCAGGTGAATCCGCCCATCGGGGTGCTCTTGCCAATCTGGCAATTGCGCCGCTCCAGCGCGTTTGACAAAGTAGCGGCGGCTCGACTGCGAGATGTGATCTTGCGTTTCTTCGCTCAGGGGCAGCATCAAAGCAAAGAACTGCGCGTCGCGCCAATCGTGCGCCTCTAAATGGGAATGGGCTTGAGTTGCCCACTGCTGAATTTGGAGCGTGAGCGCCTCACGCCCACGCCAGTCACCTTCGAGCATGGCTTTGAAGGCATGCAACTGGTAGAGCATCTGTGGTGTCGGCAGGCGTTTGGCAGTCCAGCCAAAACGCTTGGCGTTGATACCAACTGATTCCAAATACACCATGAGCATGTCGCGAGTGGACAGGCCAAGGTCTTCAAGGGCATGCGCTGAAGCCGCCCATTGTTGATTGAAGGCCAGCAAAATGGCGTGCCGAACTGCCAATTCGGCCAGATCGGGCTTGAGCTGGCGCACGAATTGGATGACGGCTAAGGCGCGAGCGTCTTCATTCGCCGCCACGAGTGCGTCACACAAATTCAGCGCCAAGCCCATTTCCTTGGGACCATTGGTGCGCAAGCTCAAGACGCGAAATTGCTGTGCTCCAGCGCTGCTGACGGCCAGCGAGCAGGGCGCTGTTGTTCAATGCTCGTAGGTGTTGGGGCTCTAAGCGCAGGGCAGCTTCGTAGCCCATTTGCGCCAAGTCGGGCAAGCGCAATTGCTCGGCCACAATCGCCCAATTGCAAGCCGAATCTGCGTCTTGCAGCACGGCTTCGCGGCGAAAATCAAGCAGTAGAAACGCTTCTTTGGCGCGGCCTAGTTCGAGCAGTACCGTGGCGCAAGCGTTCGCCGCATCAAGATGATGGGTATCAAGGCGCAGCGCCTGCTCAAATACTTTGAGTGCTTCTGCAACTTGCCCAGACTGATGCAATGCTTGACCTTGCAGCATCAGCTGCGACAAAGCTTCAGGCAGTGTTTTTTGTGTCAAAATGGGCTCTAGCCGGCATGAAATATGCGCCGAGTGCTCACTTTTTTATAGTGATTTGACGAAGGCAATATTAGTCTGAAAGAGGTACGACAACGTTTTGCTGAAAAGCCGCAGAGCCGCGAACATTGCCAACTGCTGTGTCATTTCTGCCGTACACCAATCCAGCGCGTTCAGCGCCGGGACCGGTGAAGAAGCCACTGAAGAAGCCGTTGCCGCAGCCAATTGAACGGAACGATGAGCCGCTGAGCTGCGCCTGACCATTGATGGAGATTTGATTCGCTCCAAACTGCACATTGATATTGGCATAGACAGGATTGGTGGAGTTGTTCAAGTCAAGCGTCAAATAACTCGAAGAGAGCAAATGCCCCGTGCCGCCTGATGTCGATGTAGGGATGCTGCCGCCGATCAAGCTGTAGGTGGCGTAACCACTGGTTGGCATGTTGGTCGTGGGTTTGCCCACGATGTAATGCACATCAGTCACGGGGGTGGTGCTGTTTGTCAGGTGGTTGGCTGTCGCCCAAGAGCCCCAACCTAAGAAATCGGCTTGCCCCAGCGTGCCCACTGAGCCGTAATAACGAGCTGTGCTGCCAGTTGCTTGAATGGCGTTGCTGGAGTTGGTGCGCCAGCCTTGAAGCTGGGTGCCATTGAAGCGAGCGGGGATGCCTTCACCAGCTACAAAGGTATTGTTAAAGTCGCCGTCGTCGTCATCTGCAAAAAGTGGTCGCTTCCATCGAGCACATGGAGTCGGTAACCCAAGCTGTCCACATTCTGGTCTGTGATTGAATTGGGTTCGCGCGAGAACACGCCTGCGCCCGCCAGCGCGCCATAGCTTTGCGTATTGCCGGTGAAGCTCAGGCCGAGCGAGCCTGCTTGCGGGCCGCCAAAGAAGCCATAGGCCGTGCCAGCGCCTTCAGTGTCGCCAGAGTAGGTGTCAACGATGTTCAGTGAACTGCTGAATCCGCTGCCAGAGGTGGTGGCAGTGCCCCGCATGTTGAGCAGGCCGCCGTAATAGTTGATGGGTAGTGACGCGGAAACTTCTTGGTTGGAGCCCATTTGGACATCGAGGTTGATGTCCAGTTGTCTGCCAGCGCTGCGAAAATCCACCATCACATTGCTGCTAGGCAGCAATGTGCCCGAAGCTCCTGCAGAGGAATACACGGGCGTGCCAGCAACCAAATCGTATTTGCCACGCAAGCCAGACGCGGCTGCGAAGGCATTTTCAGGCGTGGGCTGACCAATGACAAAACCTGATTGAGCCAGCGTGGCAGGGTTGGCGCCGCTCCAGTTGGCCGCTTGCCAAGTGCCCAGCAGCATGAAATCTCCGTCTGCAATACTGCCTGTGCGAGCCAGCTCGGTGACAGTGCCTGAGTCGCCTTGGTCATTGTTGCGGGCGCGAAAGCCTTGAAGCACGCCCCCTTCAACCAATGCAGCGCCCTCGATATAACCGCGAATATTGGCAGAACCCTCGGGGCTCAGGCCAGCGCCTGTAAAGGCCAGATTGGTGAAGACTTGACGGGGAACTGTTGCTGTTTTGCCCTCAGAATCCACATCGTCATTGCGTGCACTGACCAAGCGCCTCGGGTTGGGGGGATTCCAAACAGCGCGTTTTTCAACTCGCCTTGGCAGAGCACCAGCACTCGTCACCAATGCAGACTCGCCCAAATTTAAACCAATACAACCGCCTTGTGTGCACACTTCAATTGCATCTTGCTCGGTAGTCACGCTCAATGTGCCATCGCTGTTGTAGGCCATGGAAAAGCCCGAGCCCCGAATGCCGATGGTGGCTGTGCTGGTGGTGACTTTGTAGTTGTCACGGTTGCGCTTGCCGATCAAGCCGGTCAGGGCACGCATGCCCCCGCGAGCGAGATCAACGAGGAAGCTGTCTTGCTTGCCGTCGCCAGCATCAGCATAGCGCGAGATTTTGAATTGCGAATTGGGCTGCAAAGAGACCATGCCGCCATCTGTGAAGCGAAGCTGCGTACGGCCTGAGGTGCCGGTGGTGATCAAGTCGCCGCTTTCAATACGGCTACCGCTGGCCAAAGGCGTGTTGGCAGAGGCACGTTGGACTGTCACATCCCCCACGCTAAATTGCGTTACCCCGGCATTGGCCATGGCTTGCAGGGGATAGGCGCTGGCGAGTGCGGCGATCAATGCGGTTTGCTTGAGATTGAGTGATTGGCGCATGCTGTGCTCCTTGTAAAAATGATTTTTAAAACTCGCGGCGAGCCATGATGCTCAGACTGGCTTTGCTGCTGTCGTTCACGACGATGTTGGAATTGCTGCGGTTCAAGTTGATCTGGGGGGTGATACGCCATTGCTCGCTGACTCGCCAAGCTGCACCAACGCTCAGGTCGAGCTGGGTATCGTTACGCACCGTAAAAAACAGTGGGTTAACGCCGCCGTATTTGCGGCTTTCCACAGAAGCAGATGTGAACAGACTCCAATTCGCGCTGAGCGACATTTGCATGCCTGCACGCAGCCCCATCATGCGATGACTCAAATCGGGAAATAGTGAATTTTTAACACGTTCACGCCCAACATAGCCACCGACGTAATACAACATGCCGCTGCCCAGTTGCTGTGCAAAGCTGGTGCCCAGCACGGTGCGACGCGCGTCGCGATTGGGTTGAGAGGGGTAGTCGAGATTGGAGATTTGCAGATAAGTGCCCCATTGGCGTGTGCCATCTGAGCGATATGTCCATTCGCCGGTTAGCCCCGAAATTCTGCGTAAGGTAGAGCCGTCGATGGCGGTTTGGCCAAGATTGACCACGCCAGAGAATTCGTTGCGCTCTTCGCGGTAGCTCACGCCAGCGCTGGCATCAATCTGCTCAATATCGAATGCGCTGGCGTTGTTGCCATGCTTGCGAATGCTGGCGTTTGCATTGCCAATAAAAGACCAACGCGGTGCAAGATTGGCGCGGCCTGACAGACCCGCGCCAAGTTGAAAATAGCTGGCATCTGTTTTTTGGCCAGCAGGCAGCAAAGTGACCATCGCACCGCCAAAAAACGGCACAGCAAAACTATTGCTGGATGGCCCGCTGTTGACGTTATTGTCGTAGCCGATGCCTGTTTCCACATGCAGCTTCATGGACGAGCGGCCTGCTTCATCTACTTTGTCAATCGCTTGCAAAAACTCATCAATCGTGCGGCCTACGCCTTCAGGCACGCCTTGCTCCTTAGTTTCTTGCAGCAGCTTGCGAGCATTGGCTGTGTCACCAACGGCAAACATCGCGCGAGCGAGTTCAGCGCGTGCGCGGGCGTTATCGGGTTGCACTACCAAAACGCGCTCCAGAGCAAAAATTGCTCGCGCAAATTGCCCTACTTCATTGGCCGCTATGCCAAGTGCAGCATCAAAATCAGGATCGCCTGCGCGTGCACCCTCAAGCGGCGAGAGTAGGTCAAATGCTTGTTGCGCCTGCTTGGCGTTGATCGCCTCCATGGCTTGGCGCACAGGCGCATCGACCACTGCCCACGCGGGGGCAGTGCAGAGCGTGAGCGCGGCCCACAGGCTTGCTGTTTTTAATGGCTTCATAAACTTTCCTTCTTGTCGCGTTTGCAAACGCTCACGTTTTCGTGAACTTTGCATTTCTCTCTCACCAAACGCTTCTATTTGAAACGATTTGAGTGTTTTTGGGAAGGAATTTGACCTCTTGTTGCTGGGATTTTTTATAAAAACACAAGTCATGCGCAAAGCCAAATTTGGGTTTACTACTTTCGATTTAAGTTTTCCTCTTGCATTTCAAACCGAGGGTAAATCTGGGGATGTTTGGGGTTTTTGCATTTGAATATAAGAATATACTGATATTTATAGTTTTAGTCATTTATTTTGGAGACTCGCCATTGAAAGCCGTGCGCACAGCAGAGCCATCAGCCTCAACGGCCACGCTCGATCCGCAAGCCTTGCAGGTGTTTGCAACTGCGGCGGAATTGTTTAGCGTCTTGTCCACGCCAATTCGTTTGCAGGTGCTTCATGCGCTGTGCGATGGCGAGCGCAGTGTGAGCCAGATGCTGGAGACCATTGATTGCTCGCAGCCCAATTTGAGCCAACATTTGAATGTGTTGTACCGCAGCGGCGTGCTGGCCAAGCGCAAGGAGGGCACGCAAGTGCTGTACCGCGTGCAAAGCGAGCGGGCGCTGGCGATTTGCCGCAGCGTGTGCACCCAGGTGGCGATTGAGCTGGATGATCCTGAGCAGATCGAGCAGCCTGAGCGCTTGGTGGTGCATTAACTTTTCATGGTGATCCTGCGGAGACCTTTGGATGACATTTTTACAAAAAGCCCCTGAAAATTTCCTTGCGCCCGCAGACATTGCGCAGGCTAGGCAAGAGCTGAAGGCTGGGCGGCGCGGTTTTATTTCCTCCTCGTTTGCTACAGCTTGATAGCATCTGGCGCAGCTTCTATGCCGGCCAGAGGCCAAAATGCTTCTCAAAATGCAGGCGATCCGAATATTCTGGAATTGCCGCCACACAGCAAAGCGCTCGGCCAAGCTGTGGCGGCGCGGGGCTATGGCATTCCGAGTGCGTTTGAGAAAAATCTACAGCGCCGCGAAAGCCCGGGGCTGACTCGCGTGAGCCAAGCCAGCGTGAGCTTCACGCCGCTTCAAGGGCTGTTTGGCATCATCACACCGAGTGGCCTGCATTTTGAGCGGCATCACCAAGGTTGGTGGGATATTGAGCCAGACAAGCATCGCTTCATGATCAATGGCAGTGATGAAAAATGCTCAAAACGCCGATGGTGTTCACCATGGACGATTTGATGCGCTTGCCTTCTGTGAGCCGCATCCATTTCATTGAATGTGGCGCGAACACAGGCATGGAGTGGGGCAATGTGGCCGTGCCCACGGTGCAATACACGCATGGCATGATTTCTTGCAGCGAGTTCACCGGCGTGCCGCTGCGCCTCTTGCTCGATATGTGTGGCGCAGATTACAAGCGCGGCAAGTTCGTGTTGGCCGAGGGGGCAGATGGCTCGGGCATGACGCGCACGATACCGATGAGCCTCATTCAAAATGATGAAGTGCTCGTGGCTTATGGGCAAAACGGCGAGATGCTGCGCCCTGAGAATGGCTATCCACTGCGCCTTGTCGTGCCCGGTGTGCAGGGCGTGAGCTGGGTGAAATACCTGCGGCGCATTGAGTTGGGCGACAAGCCTTATGGCGCGAAAGATGAGGTCTTGCATTATGTTGACCTGCTGCCGGATGGCACGCATCGGCAGTATTCGAGTATTCAAGAAATCAAAAGCGTGATCACATCGCCAAGCGGCGGGCAAGTGTTGCTGGATAAAGGCACGCATCAAATCACGGGCTTGGCTTGGAGCGGGCGCGGCAAGGTGCGCAAGGTGGATGTGAGTGTGGATGGCGGGCGCAATTGGCAGCCTGCGCGCATGCAAACGCCGGTGCTCTCCAAATGCCTCACGCGGTTTACATTGCCTTGGAATTGGGACGGCAAACCGGCTCTCCTCATGAGCCGCGCGGTGGACGAGACGAGGCATATTCAGCCGACTTATTCTGAGCTGCGCAAAGTGCGCGGATCAAGAAGCGTGTATCACAACAATGCGATTCAGACATGGTTGGTCGAAGAAAGTGGCGAGGTGAAAAATGTTCAGCTGTCTTGAGATTTCTAGGTATCGCGAAAAAACGCGAAAACCACGCGAAAAACGCGAAAAAATACCAAAAACTATTTATGTTTTCTTTCGCGCTTTTTCGCGCCCTTTTGCGTTTTTCGCGTTACCTAGTTCTAGGCTTACTCACCACAGCAGCCACAGCGCAAACCAACTTCCAAAACATCGGCAGATCCGCCACCCCTGCCGAAGTCAAAGCTTGGGACATTGATGTTCGTCCCGATTTCAAGGGTCTGCCCACTGGCAAAGGCTCAGTGATTCAAGGGGAAAAAATTTGGGAATGGGCTCAGTGCGCAGGCTGTCATGGCAGCTTTGGGGAAAGCAATGAAGTGTTCACGCCGATTGCGGGGAACACGACTGCGAAAGACATTGAAACCGGCAAAGTGGCTTCGCTCCTACCCGGTGCGAACACGCCGCAGCGCACGACGCTCATGAAGCTCTCCAGCCTTTCCACGCTGTGGGACTACGTTAACCGCGCCATGCCTTGGACGGCACCGAAATCCCTTTCAAGCGACGAGGTGTATGCCGTCACAGCTTATATGCTGAATTTAGGCAATATCGTTCCCGCAGATTTCACGCTCAATGATCAAAATATCCGCGAGGTGCAAAAGCGTATTCCGAATCGCAACGGCAAGACGACTGCGCATGCGATGTGGCCGGGCAAGGAATTGGGCGGCGCGGCCAAGCCTGATGTGCAGGGCTCAGCTTGTATGAAAGATTGCAAGGCCGATCCGAGAGTGGCGAGCTTTTTGCCTGCTCATGCCCGTGATGCGCATGGCAATTTGGCGGAGCAATCGCGCGGCGTGGGCGGCTCTCGTGGGGCGGATACCACGAAGCCGGTTAGCGTCTCCACATCAGCTCTAGTTTTGAAAGAAAATCAGGCATTAACCGGCAAGGAATCTCCGCTAGGTGCTACGAATTCAGGAGCATCTACAGTGCCAGCCTCTGCGCCTGCGCCTGCCGCAGCTGGTGCGGCAGCTGCCCTCAAATCCGCAGACGTGATGCCCACCCTGCAAAAATACGCATGTATCGCTTGCCACGGCATGGACAACAAACTGGTCGGCCCGAGCTTCAAAGAAATCGTCGCCAAACAAGGCAAACGCGCCGATGCACAAACCTATCTCGCTGGAAAAATCAAATCCGGCTCTCAGGGCGTGTATGGGCAAATTCCGATGCCGGCGCAGAGCATTAGCGAAGCAGAAGCTGCGCGGGTGGCACACTGGCTGGTGCAGGGCGGGCAAAAGTAGGCCGGAAGTTAAGAAATCGGCATGTGCATATGACCAAAATATTGCAACTCCAGCTGTGCTGCTGTCCTCTATGTCTGATCCGCAGGCGTTAGGGCAAAAGCGGATACCCAAATCCTCAGGGACTTTTACAATTCATCCATTCACTTTTTATCTAACAGGAGCATCCAACTCATGAAACGTCGTGATTTAAACCAAAAGGGCGCAGCCGTGATTGCGCTCGCCGCTGGCGCAGGCTGGCTGCCCGCAGCAAGCTTTGCCCAAGCCGCTGGCTGGAATAAAGCCGCCTTTGACACTAAGAGCTTGGCCGATGCCGTCAAGGCCTTGGGCGGCACGAGCGCTGCCACATTGAGCCCCGATGTGCAGCTCACCGCGCCCGAGATTGCCGAAAACGGCAACGTCGTGCGTATCGGCGTGGCTTCCACGAATCCAGCCGTGACGCAAATCGCGCTGCTGGTTGAGAAAAACCCAAGCGCTGTGAGCGCCGTGTTTGACGTGATTGCAGGCACCGATGCGAGCTTTGCGACCAATATCAAAATGGGGCAATCGAGCAATGTGTATGCTGTGGCGAAAGCAGGCGACAAATTCCTCTATGCCCAAAAAGAGGTCAAGGTTACCCTCGGCGGCTGCGGCGGTTAAGTTAAGAATTGAAGGAGAAACACCATGTCTGATCCCATGAGAATCCGTGCCCAATTGGCGGGCGACAAAACCACCGTTCGTGTGCTCGTCAGCCACGAAATGGAAACTGGCCAACGCCGCGCCGCCGACGGCAAAAGTCGTGCC
>JAAUOI010000290.1 GCA_012036375.1 Allobrachymonas sp.
TCGGACGTAGCACCGCTACGCCCTCCAAAATTGAGTCAAAACTGCCTCGAAAAGCCGCTCGCGATAGCTCCACGCCCTAATGGACAATCTCGGTTAAATTATCTCAGAGCCTTGCAAAGCGGGGTTGAATGCGGTAATATTCTTACCTTTCGAGGTAAGAATCATGGAAATCATCCACAAAGTCACGAGCAAAGGCCAAGTCACGATTCCGCAGGATATTCGGGCGCAGGCGGGCATGCCGGCCAATTCTGAAGTGGCGTTTGAGTTGCGCCGGCTTGAATCGGGGCAGAGCGAGGTGGTGATTCGGCCTGTTGCAAGACCGGTCTCGTCGCTGCGGGCGGCGCTTGAGAAAGTGCGCGGCAGTGCGAATGCGGCGGAATTCAAAGGCATGGGCACCGATGAGTTCATGCGTTATCTTCGCGCTTGAGGCCTCGATGGCAACCGTGTTAGAGGTGCGCGAACCTGATCCGCGCTACATCATGGCACCCACGCTGGTGGATAGCTGCGTGTTGATCGACGTGTTGGCTGATGATCCAAAGTGGGCGGAGTGGTCGATGCAAAAACTCGAAGCACTGGGCAATCAAGCGCCTTTGGTGATCAATCCACTCATCTTGGCTGAGATCAGCCCGCGCTTTGCCAAGGCGAGCGATTTGGAGGCGGCGCTTGAGAGTTTGCCGCTGCATCGGCAAGATTTGCCTTGGGATGCGGCGTTTTTAGCGGGGCAGGCTTTTAAGGTTTACAGACAATCCAAAGGCATGCAGCGCTCGCCGATGCCGGATTTTTACATTGGTGCGCATGCACTTCTTGGCGGTATGCGGCTGCTGACGCGCGATGCGAAGCGCTACTCGACTTATTTCCCCAAGCTCGCCGTAGTGAGCCCTGAAAGCAGTCCTTTGCTGTGAGCTGAGTCGCCAATATGCCTGATCAAAAAGCCAAGAATGCTGCCAAGGCATCCCCCAGTTCAGCGAAGGCTGCACCCAAATCCGCTACAGAAAAAGCCCTCGACAAACTCGGCCTGCATCGCCCGATTGACTTTGCGCTGCACCTGCCGATTCGCTATGAAGACGAAACCAAAATCACGCGATTGGAAGACACGCTGGATGGCGATACGGCGCAAATTGAAGGCGAGATCACGAGTTGCGAGGTGGTGATTCGCGCTCGCCGTCAGTTGGTGGCGGTGCTCAATGACGGTACGGATACTTGCCAACTGCGGTTCTTGAATTTCTATCCATCGCAGCAAAAGCAGCTTGCGGTGGGTGCAAAAATCCGCGCACGCGGCGAGTTGCGCGGCGGCATGTTTGGCTGGAGCATGGTGCATCCGGTGTGCAAAGCGGCAGGCGGGGCGCTGCCTCAAGCGCTCACGCCGGTGTATTCCACGGTGGCAGGTTTACCGCAAAACTATTTGCGCAAAGCCGTGCTGGGCGGCTTATCTCGCGCTGAGAGCAGCGGTGCATTGCAAGACACGATTCCAGAGCAAATTTTAAGCAAAATAGGGCAATTGCCGGCATGGAATCTGCGTAAAGCGCTATCATTTTTGCACTATCCTGCGCCCGATGTGAGCTTGGCGCAATTGGAGGATCACACGCATCCCGCGTGGCAGCGCCTCAAAATCGAAGAGCTATTGGCGCAGCAGCTCTCGCAGCTCACCTCGCGTAAAGAACGCGATGCTTTGCTTGCTCCAGTTTTGAAAGCCAGCCAAGGTGGCTTGCATGAGAAGCTACTTGCTGGTCTACCCTTGCTTTAACGAAAGCCCAGCAGCGCGTGAGCGAAGAAATCGCGCAAGACCTTTTACTCACGCGCCCGATGCATCGTTTGCTGCAAGGCGATGTGGGCTCAGGCAAAACGATTGTGGCCGCGCTGGCTGCGGCGATTTGCGTGGATGCAGGCCAGCAATGTGCGCTGATGGTGCCCACCGAAATCTTGGCCGAGCAACATTTCCGCAAACTCGTGGTGTTGCTCGAACCCTTGTTTGAACCTTTGAATTTAAAGGTCGCTTGGCTCACCGGCAGCCAAACCAGCAAGCAGCGCCGCGAAGCGTTAGCCATGATCGAAAGTGGGCAGGCGGGTCTCGTGGTGGGCACGCATGCGGTGATTCAAGACAAAGTGATCTTCAAAACCCTCGCTCTCGCCATCGTTGATGAGCAGCATCGTTTCGGCGTGGCGCAGCGCTTGGCACTGCGCTCCAAGATGAATGAAGTTGGCCACGAGCCGCATCTTTTGATGATGACGGCTACGCCGATTCCGCGCACTCTGGCAATGAGCTATTACGCGGATTTGAATGTGTCCACGATTGATGAGCTGCCCCCCGGGCGCACGCCGATTCTCACCAAAGTGTTGTCAGATTCACGCAAAGCGCAGGTCATCGACCGCATCGAAGACCAGATCAAGCGTGGCCGGCAAGTCTATTGGGTTTGCCCCCTGATTGAAGAAAGTGAAATGCTTGATTTGAGCAACGCGACGCAAACGCATCAAGAGTTGACCGAAGCCTTTCCCGGCATGCTCATTGGCCTCTTGCATTCGCGTATGCCGCCTGCGGAGAAGAAAGCGGTGATGCAACTGTTCACCAGCGGCGAAATGAAGCTCTTGGTGAGCACCACGGTGATTGAAGTCGGCGTGGATGTGCCCAATGCCTCGCTCATGGTGATTGAACATGCGGAGCGCTTTGGTCTTTCGCAGTTGCACCAACTGCGCGGCAGAGTCGGGCGCGGCGCGGCGGCATCGGCTTGCGTGTTGCTGTTTTCAACGGGCGAGAGCGGGCGCTTGGGTGACATGGCGAAGGCGCGATTGAAGGCGATGGCCGAGACGAACGATGGTTTTGAAATCGCCCGCATGGATTTAGAAATTCGAGGCCCGGGAGAGTTTTTAGGCGCACGGCAAAGCGGCGCGGCGCTGCTGCGCTTTGCGGATTTGATAGAAGATGCTGCGCTGCTGGAGCGAGTGCGAGGGGTTGCTCCTTTGATGCTTAGTGAATATACCGATTTGGCAGCGCACCATATTGAGCGGTGGATGGGTGGGAAGGTTGATTTCTTGAAGGCTTGAGTTTTGCATACCAACATTCAAATAACCGGGGGCGTAACTTTAGCGATTTTCGCGTCTGGCTGTTAAAAGCCGAGCCAACCCTAGCAATTCAACGCCCGAGTCAAGTCAGTGAATCATCGCTCGTTGCCATGCCAAACCACGTCTAGACACACTTACAAGACCATGGTGGGGATGGCAAAAGATGGTAGTTTGCCTATTCTCCAAGTTCTGTTTTTCAACTTAACTTGGAGTAATAAATATGCAACGAATGATGCGATGGTTGGCGATTGTGTTCGCCGCGGTAAGCTTGGTGGCGTGTGGCGACGGTGGAGGCAGCAGGGCTACGGCTTTCAATACGGGAGCGGGGGGTAATGGGGGCGGAGGCGGTGGAAACGGCGGCGCAGGCGGCACCACAAACGCTATCTGGGAAGTACAAGATTACACCGCCGACTTTAACAGCACGTTGACTCAACTCAACGCTCAAGGCGCGCGCGGGTATTTGTATGTCAGTGGCTTGGCTTTGGTCTCAGGATCAACGACTACCCCGCCTCGCAATGTGTATGTCAAAGATTCCAACAACACCTTCACGTATGAGATCTTGCCCAACCAATCCGCAAGAGCAGATTTCTTGGCGCAAATGAATGCGCAGGGTGCGCGTGGTTTTGATTTTTATGGCCCGACCACAGTCGGTACGATTTACGTCAAAAGCTCTGGTAGCTCTGCAACTTACAACCACCAACTGCTTGATTATGTTGCCACCACGAGCAATTTCCTCACCCAAGTTAATGCACAAGGTGCGAGCGGCTATTTCTTCTCCGGCAACTATATATTCAGCCCTGTTGGCGGTGCGGAATACGTCACGATCTACACCAAAGCCAGCGACAGCAACTCCACATTTGCTTACCGCTTGGAGCCCTACCAGGACAGTTCCACCAGCACATTCGTGGCACAGGCCAATACGCAAGGTCAGCAAGGTTACGCTTTCATTGGCAGCAATATCTTCACTGATGAGCCGAATGCCGCAGACAACTCACGCAACATTTATGTGAAAGACACCACACAGTCGGCCAACTTCAGCTGGAAGGTCATGGATTACCGCAGCACGTTTGACGACTTTCTCGCGCAAGCCAATGCGGAGGGTGCGCAAGGCAGCTTCTTCACGGGATCAGCAGTTTTCTTTCCCAACGCCATCAGCGCCCCGATATTGACTGTGAATGTCTATGCCAAGCCGAGCAATTGCAGCGGCATCTTGTGCCGCGCAAGTGGTGGGTTTTGATTGGGCTTTGATAA
>JAAUOI010000291.1 GCA_012036375.1 Allobrachymonas sp.
GCTGACCTCGCTGCGCAATGGACGGAGGCGAACTGGGCGCTGCCTTTTGAGGAGCGCTTCGCGCATTTGATCGTGACGCATCTCACCGATGAATGCGCGGATGCAAGTGGGCAGACCGCAGCCGCTGAAATGCCACTGGCTTGGCGCGATTGGTTGCTCGCGCGGCATGCGCTGCCCGCGATGGAAGGCGTGCACATGCATGCCTGGGATGCATTGATGTCCTCAAGTGCAGACTTGGCGCTGCCCCCCGCGCAAGCCACCAGCGAAGACCTCGCTATGCTGCCCTACACCAGCGGCACCACAGGTCTGCCCAAAGGCTGCATGCACACGCATGGCTCACTGATGCACAACGCCGCTGCCGGTGGCCTGTGGAGCAACGGCTCGGCGATGAACGTGATGCTCGGCGCCGTGCCTATGTTTCACATCACGGGCTGCGTCACGGTGATGCATGCCACGATCTTTGGAGGCGCCAGCCTCGTCATCATGCCGCGTTGGGATCGCGATTTGGCTGGCCGCCTGATCTCGCGCCATAAAGTGACGCACTGGACGAACATCCCCACCATGATCATTGATCTGCTCGCCTCGCCCAGCTTCGATCAATACGATCTTTCGAGTCTCGTGTACATCGGCGGCGGTGGCGCGGCCATGCCCCAAGCCGTGGCTCAGCGCCTGCTCGATTTGTATGGCCTGCGCTATGTGGAAGGCTACGGCCTGACCGAGACCGCCGCGCCCTCGCATTCCAACCCACCCGATTCGCCCAAGCAGCAATGCCTTGGCATTCCGTATGTGAGCTGCGATGCGCGTGTGATCAACGCCGAGACTTTGCAAGAAATGCCGCAAGGCGAAGTGGGCGAAATCGTGATGCGCGGACCGATGAATTTTCAAGGCTATTGGAAAAATCCTGAAGCCACAGTCAAGGCATTTATCGAACTCGATGGCCAAAAATTCTTCCGAAGCGGCGACATTGGCCGCGTCGATGAGCAAGGCTATTTCTTCATCACCGACCGCTTAAAACGCATGATCAACGCCAGCGGCTTCAAAGTTTGGCCAGCGGAGGTGGAAGCGCTCATGTTCAAACACCCAGCGATTGCCGAAGCCTGCGTGATCGCCTCCGTAGATGCCTACCGAGGCGAATCCGTCAAAGCCGTCGTCGTACTCCGCGCTTCGCATGTGGGGCAAGTTTCGGAGCAGGATATTTTGCAATGGTGCAGAGACAACATGGCCGTCTACAAAGCACCGCGTGTTGTTGAATTTGTATCTGCTTTGCCGAAAAGCGGCAGCGGAAAGGTGATGTGGCGCTTGTTGCAGGAGAAAGAGAAGGCTTCTTAGCGCTTCTCTTTTGATAGCACTCTGCGCAGGTTTTATGCCGGCAATCCTTCGATTTTGCTTAAATTTCGGCTTTTCTACTGTTTCATGCTGACATCGCACGTTGGCACGAGGTGTGCGATGCGCTGCGGGTCTGCTCACCTCGCACAGTGATATGTGTAACTCGCGAAGATGGTTTGCATCACCGCCGTGATTGGCACACAAGCTCTGTAGCGAGCGCGAATGGAACAGCCCCACATCCCATCACCCACCTCGCACCCTGCGGCTTGGTGGGCATGTTCAGGAAAATACAGGATGGTTATTGCTTCTGATATAGCCCCAAACTCGAATACTGCGCTGCTTTACTGTGAACTTAACGCCAGCATTTTTCGCAAGACAGACAAGCTCATTTGTGAAGTCTTCAACGCTCGGCGCTAAGAGTTTTCCGTTGCTAACCTCTTCATACGACTGGATATCAAACCACTCAATCGCCCAAAAGTCGCCCCAACACTGGGCTAGCTCAGGGGTAAAACTGCTACCATCTATGGGGGAAGGTTGATCCATCCAAATCTGTTCGCCGGAATCGATAGCACCTTGTACTGTCATTCAACAAGGCAAACAGTCGCTCCCACTTGGTAGTGTTTAAAACAGGAGTGATGCCTTCTGCGCTGACGTAATTTTGTACTTGTTGTTTGTTGAGAATATTCATCAATCTAAATTCACTTTAAGAAAAATGCGCATCAAATAATTAGAACACGCTCAGGTGAATTCAGACTGGCACGGTTTGAGCTTTAACTAGATAACGAAACTTTTCAGACAGTACTTTGTGTGGAGTCATCGTGAACGCTCAGTTTTGTAATCGTAACTGCTATCCCAATGCAGTGTGCCAAAAGTTCAGCCATCTGTTTTTGCTCAGGATGTGGCGGCGTCTGTGTTGACAAGGACTTAACAGGTGGTTTCACCGTTAGCTCGCCACTTGCCACAATGATGCGATCCTCCAAAGTAGGGTTGAATGCAAGATTAGTTGCCATCTTGGACTCTCTAGCGTGCAGTTTACTCAATTTTGTCAATTTCAGGGCAGCAAACCAAGCCGCAGGGTGCGGTGGGCGTGATA
This sequence comes from Allobrachymonas sp., assembly GCA_012036375.1. Lineage (GTDB taxonomy): Bacteria > Pseudomonadota > Gammaproteobacteria > Burkholderiales > Burkholderiaceae_C > JANMDU01. The sequence continues at coordinate 2,420 of JAAUOI010000291.1, forward strand.
GGAATTGGCGGCGCGGCCATTCGCGCTTGCTACGGTGCTAGTTCGTCGATCAAAGTATTGATGTCAACCAACTCAGCACACCAACCAAACATCCGCGCGAGGTGCTAGCCGACGATTCCTATCGCGGCCACCGTGCCAGCGTGAGAGGTTCGAGTGAAACCATAGCGCACCACAATGCGATTCAAAGCGAAGTAACATCAAGCAGTGAAATTCGCCAAGCTACTAGTTCTCATCCTCTTTCTGCATACCCTTGCCAACGCACAAACCCTGAACGCTGACAACGCCAAACGCATGCAAGCCTGCACCACTTGCCATGGCGCGGGGGTGACGGCGACTATCGGAAGGACGGCCAATGAGGTCTACTTTCCGCGCATTGCGGGCAAACCTGCGGGCTATCTGCACAACCAACTGAAAAACTTTCGCGATGGGCGGCGGCATTATGGGCTGATGGTGGGCTTGGTGGAGCATTTGAATGATGCGGCGCTGCTGGAGATGGCGCAGTATTTTGCGCAGCTCGATTTGCCCTATCCTGAGCCACAAGCGCCGCCTGCGGGCACGAGCGCGGCGGCGATGCAGCGCGGGCAACAGTTGGCGATGCGCGGCGATCCAGCCAAAGGCATTGCGGCCTGCGTGAGCTGCCATGGGGCGAATTTGCTGGGCGTGCAGCCGGCGATTCCTGGGCTGCTGGGGTTGCCGCGTGACTATGTTGCAGGGCAGGTGGGCGCTTGGCAAACCGGGGATGCGGCGTGCCCAAAGCGACAAGTACGGGCCGGATTGCATGGCGAGCATTGCGAAGAAGCTGTCTCCAGACGATGTGAGCGCGGTGAGCACTTGGCTGGCGGCGCAGCGCGTGCCTGTGGGGGGGAAACCGGCGGTATCAATAGCCGCATTGCCAGTGCCGCTGCCGATGAGTTGCGGAGGTGTGAATTGAGCTTTGCTGCGCGATGGAAAAAGCGAGTCCTGTGCGGCGCAGTGTGTGGGTTGCAGGGGCTGGATTGGCGCTACTCATCTTGTTCTTCGTAGGAAGAGTCACTATTGAATTGGTAGCATTCCGCGCAATCAATACGCCGGCTAGTAGCCCAAAAGACCTTAAAAACCCAGTTTTAATCGAGCGCGGTGCTTACCTCGCAAATTAGGCAACTGCGCCGCCTGCCACACCGAGCGTGGCGGCGCAGCGTATGCAGGCGGCAAAGCGATTCACACGCCGTTTGGCGCCGTGTTTGCAAGCAACATCACGCCCGATGCGCAGCATGGCATTGGGCTGTGGAGCGCTGATGCGTTTTACCGCGCCTTGCATGAAGGCGTGAACGCGCGCGGTAAGCTGCTCACGCCAGCCTTCCCCTACACGAATTACACCCATGTCACACGCGACGACAGCGATGCCCTGTATGCCTCATTTCATGCAGAGTGTGCAGCCGGTGGCGCAGGCCAATCGGGTGCATGAGCTGGCGTTTCCGTTCAACACGCAGATCGCTCTGGCGGTGTGGCGGAGTTTATATTTTGATCAAACCACTCCTGAATCAATAGCATTCCGCGCAGATTTTATGCCGGCTATTGAGCTAAAAGGCTTGAAAAATGAGCTAAAAAGAGGCGAATACCTCGTGCGTGGCTTAGGCCATTGCAGCGCCTGCCATGCCGAGCGCAATGCGCTTGGCGCTGCGAAGAATGAGCAGTTCGCCGGCGCACTCATGCCTGATGCAAGACTGGTATGCGCCCTCGCTGCATGCGCGAGCAGAGGCGGGCGTGCAACATTGGCCAAAAGAACAAGTGGTGGCACTCTTGAAAAACGGCGTGACGACGAATGCTTCCGTCCTCGGCCCGATGGCAGAAGTTGTCAGCAAAAGCACGCAGCATTGGAGTGAGGCGGATTT
>JAAUOI010000292.1 GCA_012036375.1 Allobrachymonas sp.
ATCTCCAAGAAAGCGCCTTACGATCCGATCGCGCAATTTGAGCCTGTTGGCTTGGTGGGCTCAGCGCCGATCATGCTGGTGACCAAGCCCAGCTTGAAATTCAAAGATTTGAAAGAGTTTGCCGCCTACGCCAAGGCCAATAAAGACAATTCAATTACGGCAGCGCCGGAATCGGTAGCCAATCGCATTACGGCTGCATCATGCTGCTCTCATCTATCGGTGTGGACGCGCTGCATGTGCCCTATCGCGGCGTTGCGCCAGCGCATAATGATTTGATGGGCGGGCAGATTGATTTCATGTGCGATCAGCCTACCGGCGTGTTGCAGTACGTGAGCGCGGGAAAAATGAATGCCGTTGCCGTGCTCGGCAACCAACGCATCGCGCAGTTGCCCAAGCTCGGCACGGCTTCCAGCCAAGGCTTCAAAGACACGAATGTACGCGTTTGGACGGGTATCTTCGCCCCAAAAGGCACGCCGCCCGAGATTATCAAGCGCTTAAATGATGCGATGGTGCAAGCCGCCAAAGATTCTGATTTGATCAAACAAGCTGCAACAGTGGGCTTGGATTTGCCGCTAGAATTCACGGCCTCACCCGGCAACTTGAGCATGATGATGGTGCTGGGCGCTCGAAGAGATGCGCCACTGCTGCAAGCGCGTAAAGAGTTTTTAGACTAAAGCAGACGCTGCTCGCGGGCGGCTGAGTTGATAGATCAGCTGAGCTTTGGCCTCAGGCCATTCGCCAGCCGTCATGCTGTACATCACCGTATCCCGAATCGTGCCATCGCGGCGCAGAGCATGGCCGCGAATGATGCCGTCTTTGCGAGCGCCCAGCCGCTCAATCGCGGCTTGGCTGCGAAAGTTGAAATTGTCCGTGCGCCAGCCCACGGTTTTGCATTGCAGCATCTCAAACGCATGCGTCATCAGCATGAGCTTGCAAGTGCTGTTCACACGCGTGCGCTGCACGCTCTGCGCATACCATGTGTAGCCAATCTCCACGCGCTTCACAGCAGGCAAAATGTCGTGATAACTGCTCGACCCCAGCACTTTTCCAGTTGCTTCATCCATCAACGCAAAGGCAAATCGATGGCCCTCTTCACGCATCTTCAGGGCATCTTCAATGTACTTACGCGTATTCTCCGGCTCAGGCACAGAAGTGATCCGCAGTTTCCAAAGCTCCCCATCCGCCGCTGCCGCTTTCAACCCTTCTTCGTGTGCGAGCGCAAGCGGCTCTAAGCGAATGCCGCGATGGGAAAGGGTAACGGGCTGGACGAATGACATGCGGTTTTCCTGTTTATTGGTAGGAATGAGGAGCGAGTCGTTTACTAACAAATTAATAGCACTCTGCGCATATTCTATGCCGGCTGGGTGCTTATTTTGCTTCAAAATAGACTTTCAAGGTTTGTAGTGAACCTCAGCCTGCATCAGTGAGATACAGCGAGATTCTTACGGATGGATCTGCGTCACAAGATAAAAGTGATTTCCGAACCACCTCACTGAGATAGTGCTGCCTTCTACATTTTCTTTGACTCTGTGTGAGACTCGACCACTTTCATCGTAAACAAGCGAATGCATGATGTTTGGTGCTGCTGCGCCTCCGGTGGAGCCCCAATCCCAAGTGTGGTACTTGGGGTGAGCGACCCCAAGCGCTTGAATAGTTTTTTTGTAGTCTGCTTGATTGAATTGAAACCGTATCCAATGTGCATCAAATCCAATTTGCAGCAACAGGAATAGGACTGGCCATACTAGGCAAGGTGCAATGACGACTGAAGCCAGTTTCAACCAGCGCCTGAGAATCAAGTTTTTAATTAAGCCAACAATCCAAATGATTGCTACGAGGATCGTTGGAATGCCAATGACAACAACGAGCGCAAACTAAAGATTGAATATTCGATCAAGCTCGTGAGCGGAAAAAATGAGAGCCGCAATGAGCGTTTGAAGCAGGATGTGAGGTGGCGAGAAGAGCTTGCGCCAATCGATTGGATGACGGTGGTTAGCAACGGTGGCTTGTGGATCAGGTTGAAACATCGCAGTCAAGTGTGCAAACGGAGATTGAGCATCTTATCCGAGCACGAGCCAAGCCGCAGGGTATGGTGGGCGTGATAGGAGTGAAAGGTGCGGCCATTCGCGCTCGCTAAAGAAGCCGTGTGCCAAAGACGGTGTTGATGCAAGCCATCTCAGCATACCAACCAAGCCAGCGCGCGAGGTGCAAGCCGACCATTCCTATCGCGGCCACCATGCCAGCGTACAAAAGTTCGAGTGAAATAGAAAGAGAGCAAATACTATTAAATCAATAGCACTCAGCGCAGATTTTATGCCGGCAAGAAGCCAAAACGCTTAAAAATCAACGCCCCCGCTGGTTCATGAACACCAGTTTCTCAAACAGCGTCACGTCCTGCTCATTCTTCAGCAACGCCCCCACCAGCGGCGGCACGGAGATCTTGTCATCCGTACTTTGTAGGGCTTTGAGCGGAATGTCTTCAGCCACCAGTAGTTTGATCCAGTCGAGCAGCTCAGAGGTGCTGGGCTTTTTCTTGATGCCGGGCAGGTTGCGCACATCGTAAAACGTCTTCATCGCTGCGCCGAGCAGTTCTTTTTTGAGGCCGGGGAAATGCACGTCTACGATTTGCTGCATGACCGGTGCTTCGGGGAATTTGATGTAGTGAAAAAAGCAGCGTCTTAGAAAAGCATCGGGCAGCTCTTTTTCGTTGTTGGAGGTGATGAAAACCAGCGGGCGGGTTTTGGCTTTGATCAGCTCGCGCGTCTCGTAGCAATAAAACTCCATGCGATCAATCTCGCGCAGCAAATCGTTGGGGAATTCAATGTCGGCTTTGTCGATCTCGTCGATCAGGAGCGCTACGGGTTGCTCGGAAGTGAAGGCTTGCCAGAGCACGCCTTTGACGATGTAGTTGTGAATATTCTTCACGCGCTCGCCGCCATCCACATCTGCGAGCTGCGAATCGCGCAGGCGGCTCACGGCATCGTATTCATACAAGCCCTGCTGCGCTTTGGTGGTGGATTTGACGTGCCATTGCAGCAAGGCATGCCCAAAGCAGTGGCAACTTCCTCAGCCAGCATGGTTTTGCCGGTGCCGGGCTCGCCTTTGATGAGCAAGGGGCGCTTGAGGGTGATGGCGGCGTTGACGGCCAGCATCAAATCGGGGGTGGCGACGTAGCCTTGGGAGCCTTGGAATTTCATGGTGCGTTTGTTCTAAATAGGTTTTCGGGGAGTTTCTGGGTATTGACCCGAAGCTATAATGTGAGGCTGTTTGGCAAGTGACCAAACATCCCTCCATTCTGTACGCAAAATGAACAAGTTCTTCGCCGCCGTCCTCGCATTAACAGTCTCCTCCGTGACGCTTTTGGCCTCATTCTCGGCTTCTGCTCAAGAAGTGAAGGGAGACGTGAAAGCCGGCCAAACCAAGGCTGCTATGTGCATCGGTTGCCACGGCATCGTGGGTTATCAGGCGAGCTTCCCAGAGATTTACAAGGCTCCGAAGATCTCGGGCCAAAGTGCTAAATACATTTCCAATTCTTTGGCTGCTTATGCCAAAGGCGAGCGCAAACATCCCACCATGGTGGGCATCTCCACCTCGCTTTCTGAGCAAGACATGGCTGATTTGGCGGCTTATTATTCGCAGCATGGCGTGGTCGCTGGCGCGTCATTGCCTGAGAAGGCTGCCAAAGAGCCGTCCGCCGCTGTGGCCGCTTTGCTCACCAAAGGCGCTTGCATTTCTTGCCACGGCGCGAACTTTGCCAAGCCGATTGATCCAAGCTACCCCAAAATCGCAGGCCAGCATGCCGATTATTTAACTGTTGCACTCAAGGCTTACAAAACCGAAGGTAATGCCAAAGTGGGTCGCGCCAATGGCGTGATGGGTGGCATTGCCAAGCAGTTCACCAATGCTGAGATGAAGGCCATGGCGGGTTACATTTCCAGCCTGCCCGGTGATTTGAAGACCGTGCCGCAGAGCAAATTCCGAGTTGGCAACTGATTTCAATCGCGAACCACTCAGCAAGCGACCGTCGAGGTCGCTTTTTTGTTTCCGCAGGATTTTTTGGGTAATATCTTAGAGATTCTGCGAGCCAAACTCCCAGAACCTCAAAACACAGGAATGCATCATGCCCATCGTCGTCGTTGCCAATCCCAAAGGAGGCGTGGGCAAATCCACGCTCTCCACCAATATCGCGGGCTACTTCGCCTCAAAAAGCCATGCAGTGATGCTGGGCGATGCCGATCGGCAGCAGTCTTCCAAACTCTGGCTCGGCCTGCGCCCGGCAGCCGCCC
>JAAUOI010000293.1 GCA_012036375.1 Allobrachymonas sp.
AATAGAGCGCTGGCGCTGCGCGGTGTTTCCAGTCGGCGGCGGTGGCGGTTCGAGGTTGGGCTTCGGGTAGCGTCAATCCGCTGGCGATGCTCAAATAGGTGTCGCCTTTGAGCGTGGCGAGCAGGGCTTGCCATAGCTGGGTGTTGCGATGAGGCACTTCGATGAAGACTTGGGTTTGGCCTTTCTTCGCCAAATTTTCCAACTCACGAATGCGCTGCGTGCGTGCGGCTGCATCAATCGGCAAGTAACCCACAAAAGCAAAATTTTGCCCGCCCAAGCCGCTGGCCGCCAAAGCCAGCAGCAAGGAACTCGGGCCGATAAGTGGCTGCACCGCAACACCCAGCAAATGAGCAGCGCGAACGATGGAGCTGCCCGGATCGGCCACGGCGGGCATGCCGGCTTCGCTCACCAAGCCAATTTGCGCCGCGCCTGCTGCTGTGGTTTGCGCGATCACGCTACTGAGCAAAGGCGTGGCATCGAAACTGCCGCCATGGTCACCCTTTTTATGCACTTCGCGCGGCAGCTCGGTGATGCTGTGTTGTTGCAAAGGCAAGGCCAAAGTTTGCACTTCACCCACGCGCTTGATGAAGGCGCGGCAGCTTTTGGCGTTCTCGCAAATCCAGTGCGTCGTCTGCGCGGCAGCTTCAAGAGTAGCCAGCGGCAACACTTCAGTGATCGGCGCTTGGGTGTCGCAGCCAAAATCGAGCGGCGTGGGAATCAGCAGAAGCTTCACAGTAATTTCACTCCCGCTGCGCGAATCATTCTGGCTGTGCGTATAAGGGGCAAGCCGATGAGTGCAGTAGGGTCGTCATTGTCAATCCGCTCCAGCAGTGCGATGCCAAGGCCTTCGCTTTTGGCACTGCCTGCGCAGTCATACGGCTGCTCGATACGCAAGTAAGTTTCGATCTCTTCATCGCTCAGATCTCGAAACACCACGCGCACGGCGGCGATGTCTTGCTGCATGAAGCCAGTCTCCAAGCAAACCACGGCCAACGCGGTTTGAAAAATCACGGTTTGCCCGCGCATTTGCCGCAATTGCGTTACCGCCTTGTCATGCGTACCCGGCTTGCCCAGCGGCAGCCCGTTCAAGTCCGCGACTTGATCCGAGCCGATCACCACAGCTTGCGGGAATTTGGCCGCCACAGCCTGCGCTTTGGCCAGCGCCAAGCGCTGCGCCAGCGCGGCGGGCTGCTCGCCGGGCAAGGGCGTTTCATCCACCTCGGGCGCAGCGACCTCGAAAGGCACATTCAAACGAGACAGCAGTTCGCGCCGATAACGCGATGTGGAGCCGAGAACGAGAGAGCGAGAAGCTAAATCCATCCTCCGATTCTCTTACACTCTTGAGCAACTATGAGTTCCACCACATTTCGCCCAGATCGCTTGGATGTGCGTGCTTTTGCACAAAATGCCGCGCAGTTATCAGGCGAGATAACGCTATCAAAACTAGAGCGCCTCGCGCAGGATTTATACCGGCAAGAAGCTGATTTGGCTTTAAAAACAGTGAATTGGCAGGCCAGTGGCGAAAGTGTGGCCGTCACAGGCGGCGCAGCGCAAAGTTGGCTGCATCTCTCGATGCAAGCTCAAATCCCTTTGCAATGCCAGCGCTGCCTGCAAGGCATGACGCACAGTATTGAGACTGAGCACAGTTTTCGTTTTGTGAAAGACGAAGCCGAGGCCAACGCGCAGGATGACGATGCCGAGGAAGATTTGCTCGTGGCTTCCAAGCAATTTAATTTGCTGGAGCTGATTGAAGATGAGTTGGTGATGGCATTGCCATTCGTACCAGTGCATGAGGTTTGCCCCGTGCCAGTCAAGCTGCAAGCCAGCAGCGAAGAATACGAAGCCGCGCTCAATGAGAAACCCAAAGCCTTCGCTGCTTTGGGTGAGCTGAAAAGTGTTTTAAAGAAAGCCAAACCATGAAACTCGTTCGCTATGGCGCTGCTGGCAAAGAAAAACCGGGTTTGATCGACAGCTCAGGCCAACTGCGCTCGCTCGAAGGCATCGTGCCCGATATTGGCGCAGCGCAGCTCTCGCCTGCTGCCCTGAAAAAACTCGCCAAGCTGAAAGTAGATAAGCTGCCCCTAGTCAAAGGCGATCCAAGAATGGGTTGCCCCATCGCAGGCATTGGCAAATTCATCGCCATCGGCCTCAATTACCGAGACCATGCCGAGGAAGCCGGCATGCCGATACCCAAAGAACCCATCGTTTTCATGAAGGCCATAAGCTGCATTCAAGGAGCAGATGACGTGGTGATGCTGCCCAAGGGCTCGAAGAAAAGCGATTGGGAAGTGGAGCTGGGCGTGGTGATCGGATCGAAGACGCAATACGTGTCGCAAAAGAGGCGTTGAAGTATGTGGCGGGGTTTTGCGTGGTCAATGATGTGAGTGAGCGCGAATACCAGCTGGAGCGCGGTCCACAATGGGACAAAGGCAAGGGCTGCGACACCTTCGGGCCGATTGGCCCTTGGCTGGTGACGGCTGATGAAATTCCGAATCCGCAAAAGCTCGGCTTGTGGCTCGATCTGAACGGCCAGTCGATGCAGGTGGGCAACACGCGCACCATGATTTTTAGCGTGGCAAAAATCGTGAGCTATGTGAGCCAATTCATGACGCTTCTTCCCGGCGACGTGATCACCACGGGCACGCCGCCCCGGTGTCGGTATGGGGCTTAAAAAAGACGGCCAAGCTGCGCCGCGATTCTTGCGCAAAGGTGATGTGATGCATTTGGGGATCGACGGGCTGGGTGTGCAGACGCAGGAAGTGATGGCTTATCGGAAGGGTTGATTATTTGGTGCTCTGAAAATTTCTATTTCGGATACAGCGGCCGCGTGGCATGTGGGTACTGCGACCTGCTCATACTGTCCTGCAAAGAGTTACGCGACACCTGTCGCCTGAGATGACGAATGAAAGTGCAGTGTGCACTTTCGGCGCTTTGCACGACACAAATCGCAGGCCGCAGTACCCACATGCCACGCGGCCTTGATGGCTACTCAAAAGATATCCGCGCGAAGAACGTCACAGCCCCGCCAATTTTTTGCTCGGTGACAGTCCCACGCCGCCGCGTCAGAATTCGTAAAACTTGGTTGACCTGCAACCCAGCACTCGGTGACGGCGACTAGTTCGCTACAAAATGGCCTGTATGCGCCCTGTGCGCAGGGGCGATTTTGGTAGCAAAGGGCGAGGAAACGCTTGCGTTTCCATTCGTCAATATTGCGGCAGGTGCCGCGTCATTCCCGCGCAACCTGCATGAGCCCCTGTGCGCAGGGCGCATATAGGCCAAAGCGAGCAAACCAAGTGCTATAATCATAGGCTTCGCTGCGAAAACTCCATACGTATTGCAGCATTTCACCCCTTATTTCCCTTGCTGCGCAAGCGCAGCAATTCGCTTTAGGAGCCCAACATGGCCGTTCAGCAAAACAAAAAATCGCCGTCCAAGCGCGGCATGCACCGTTCACACAACGCCCTCGTGGCTGCCAACGTGATCGTTGACAACTCCACTGGCGAAGCTGGTCTGCGTCATCACATCAGCCCCAATGGCATGTACCGTGGCCGTCAGGTGATCAAGCCTAAGCAAGTCGCTGCTGAGTAATTGCCCTTCTGTCCAGCAATGGGCAGTTTGGTTGACCAAAACCCGCTGCAAGCCTATTGCAACGGGTTTTTTTATGTGTTTTATAAACAAAATCAGCCTCTAGCCGGCATAAAATCTGCGCCGAATGCTATCAAAATAGAAGTATGAGCGAGACACTCTCAAGTTCTGACAACGCTGCAAATCAAGCCATCACGCTCGCCGTCGACTGCATGGGCGGCGATCATGGCGTAGCTTCCACCTTGCCCGCTTGCCAAGCATTTTTGGACAGCCACCCCCAGGCGCACCTGCTGCTCGTGGGCTTGCCCGAGGCGTTGAAAAACTTCTCGCACCCGCGAGCCAGCAGTGTGCCCGCCAGCGAAGTCGTCACCATGGACGATCCGCTCGAAATCGCGCTGCGCAAGAAAAAAGACTCCTCCATGCGCGTAGCGATTGAGCAGGTCAAGGCCGGCGCGGCGCATGCCGCCGTCTCAGCAGGCAATACGGGCGCACTGATGGCCATTGCCCGCTATGTGCTCAAAACGCTAGAAGGCATCGACCGCCCCGCGATTGCCACGCAAATGCCCAATATCCGGGGCGGCCAAACCACGGTGCTCGATTTGGGCGCAAATGTCGATTGCCAGCCCCGAGCATCTGTTCCCAGTTTCGCCATCATGGGGCTCGGGCCCTTTGGGTTTTCCGTGCTG
>JAAUOI010000028.1 GCA_012036375.1 Allobrachymonas sp.
TCTCAGTGCCCAAGAAGTCGCCCAGCTCTTCTCGGCGCAAGGTCTGCCGCGTAGCCTGCAAGGCATGGCTGGGGCGATCACGCAAGATTTCTTGCGTTGGAAAAGTTTTGACAAAACCCCGCGCGTGGCGGCACATTCTCGCGACGGCGTGATCGAACTCATGCCGATTGCTGACGACCACACCTTCACCTTCAAATATGTCAACGGCCACCCTAAGAACACGCAGCAAGGCCTGCCCACGGTGATGGCCTTTGGCGTGCTCGCTGATGTACCGACGGGCATGCCTTTGCTGATTTCAGAATTGACGCTGACCACCGCCATCCGCACCGCTGCCACCTCGGCTGTCGCCGCCCGCGCCCTCGCCCGCGAAGGCAGCCGCGTGATGGCCCTCATTGGCAATGGCGCACAAAGCGAATTCCAAGCACTCGCGTTCCACCATTTACTCGGCATCAACGAGATACGCTTATTCGATACCGATCCTGCCGCCACAGCGAAGCTGCTGCTGAATTTACAAAACAACCCGGATGCGGTGGGTCTCAAGTTGATCGCCTGCAAAAGCACATACGAGGCGATTCACCACCAAGGCATCGCCGCAGACATCGTGACTACTGTCACTGCCGATAAAACCAATGCCGCGATCCTCAGCGCCGACATGATGCGCCCCGGCATGCATCTGAACGCCGTCGGTGGCGATTGCCCAGGCAAAACGGAAATTCCACCCGACGTGATGCACATGACAAAAGTGTTCGTCGAATTCGAGCCGCAAACCCGCATCGAAGGCGATTTGCAGCAAATGCCCGCAGACTTTGCCGTCACTGCGCTGTGGGAAGTGCTCGCTGGCAAAACCGCAGGCCGCGATAACGATGCGCAAATCACCATGTTTGATTCCGTAGGCTTTGCGCTCGAAGATTTCTCGGCGCTGCGCTATCTACGCCAGCTCGCCTTGGCGCAACAAGCCGGCGAAACGCTGGATTTAATTCCGCAACTGGCTGATCCGAAAGATCTTTACCAGCTCATTCGCCCACACATTGCGCAGCGCTACAACACAATGCCCACGACCCGCGCTACAGTTGCGGTATGACATCCGCTCGCACCACTCAAACCATCAGCCTCATTGGCGTACCTACCGACGTGGGCGCTGGTAGCATCGGCGCTCGTATGGGGCCCGATGCTTTACGCGTGGCAGGTCTGCGCGAAGCAATTGCGGCGTTTGGTATTGAAGTCAATGATTACGGCAATATAGAGGGTCCGGCTAACCCTTGGCAGGGCGCAAACCACGGCTTTCGCCATCTGCCAGAAGTCGCCGCTTGGAATCGCGCCCTGCATGAGGCAGTTTGGCAAGAACTGCAAGCGAATCGCTTTCCGATCATGCTCGGCGGCGATCATTCACTGGCGATTGGCTCGATCAGCGCCGTCTCGCGGCATTGCCAAGCGCGGGGTAACAAGCTGCGTGTGCTGTGGTTTGATGCGCATGCCGATTTCAATACCGCCACACTCACGCCCAGCGGCAATATCCATGGCATGCCCGTGGCCTGCCTCTGCGGCCAGGGGCCAGATGAGCTGGTGTCCATTGGCGGCTTCTCACATGCCAAACCCGCCCTCAGCCCCAAAGACATTCGCCAAATCGGTATCCGAAGCGTCGATGCCGGTGAGAAAAACTCGTGCACGAGATGGGTATCGAAGTGTTTGACATGCGTTATATCGACGAAATGGGCATGCGCCATGCGATGGAGCTGGCACTCGCGCTAGTGGATGCCAACACGCACCTGCACGTGAGCTTGGATGTGGATTTTCTCGACCCCGACATTGCCCCTGGCGTCGGCACTACGGTACGCGGCGGGCCGACTTACCGCGAAGCGCAGCTGTGCATGGAAATGATTGCCGACACCGGCCGCATGGCCTCGCTAGACATCGTCGAACTTAATCCGGCGCTGGATGTGCGCAACAAAACGGCTGAACTGGCCGTGGATTTGGTAGAAAGCTTGTTTGGCAAATCGACACTGATGCGTCAATAAGGAGTGGCGGCGTGTCTTCATCGAAAAGCCCGTTGCTCGGGCTTTTTCTGTGGTTGCGCAGTATCTGCGTTATTGCGCCGCTTTGTTAGCCCCATCCTTTGGCGATGTACGCACGCTCCAGATCATCGTCACGGCCAAGATGCCGACTACAACCAGCAGAGAAATCACCACCGGAATTTTGAAGATGTCTATCAACATCATCTTCGTGCCGATAAAGACCAAGATCACGGCAAGGCCATAGGTCAGCAGATGGAACTTGTTGGCAACGGCAGCGAGCAAGAAATACATCGCACGCAAACCCAAGATAGCAAATACGTTACTGGTCAACACGATGAAGGGATCGTTGGTGATCGCAAAGATGGCAGGAATTGAATCCACTGCAAAGATCACGTCGGTCAAACCCACCAAGCAAATCACCATGAACAGCGGTGTGGCGATTTTTTTACCGTTTTCCATCGTCCAGAACTTTTCGCCATCGTAGTTTTTACTCACCGGCAAAATCTTACGCAACAGCCTCAATGCAGGGTTGTCGTCTAGCGACTGCTCCTTGCCCGCTGCCCACCACATTTTGAGACCCGTGATGATCAGGAAAGCGCCGAAAATATACAAAATCCAATGGAATTGCTGGAGCAACCAGCCGCCAATCAAAATCATGATGGAGCGCAACACTATCGCGCCAATGATGCCGATCATCAGCACGCGCTTTTGGTAGGCGGGCGGTACGGCAAAGTAGGTGAAGATCATCAGGAAAACGAAGATGTTGTCTACAGCGAGTGATTTTTCGATCAAATAGCCAGTAAGAAACTCCAGCGCTTTTTCGTTCGCGACTTGTGTATCGCCCGTCGTGTCTTTCACTGCCCACCAAAAAGCCCATTGAAAAGAAAGCTCAAAGCCACCCAAATCATCGACCAGTTGATCGCTTCTTTTACGCTCACTTCATGAGCGCCTTGTTTGTTGAGCACCACAAAATCAATGATCAGTGCAGCGATAACATTGCTATAAACACAGCCCACAGCCAAGCGGGGGCAATAGATTCAAACATGACAGACCTTTCAGCGGAATAATTTGCTGTCGTTGGCCGAAAGGTCTTGCGGGGAATCTCGTGCACCGGACGCTACAACCACGCAGCGACGTATTGACGACACACGAGCACTGCTGCATTGCACAGCAGTGCGCTACTCCCCCTTCGGAAATAGCCGCGTATTGTGCAGAGAATCTGTGAGCCACTATGCAAATACGCATCAATTCCCGCATGCAACATATGGGTTTCGCCAATACGTCGTTGCCAGATGCGTAGTTGCCACAGGGCACCTGATTGGTCAGGCGTTAAAATAATTGCTCGAAGGGGAGTAGCTCCCCATGCCAACATCGTCAATACGAAGCTCATCCGCTTCCGGTGCAGCAGACAAGCAGTCATTGCTTGTTGAGCCAGACCTTCGATCCCCTGCGGTGGCAGCGAATGGATCGAAGACTTGTCCTCGGCTCAATTGTTTCCATCGAATTGTCTAAAAATCTATACAACACTGGAAATTTTGTGATGGAACTCTTCTCTGCCCCGTGGTGGTCGGCACTGCTCGCCATTATTTTGATTGACCTTGTGCTTGCAGGCGACAACGCCATCGTGATCGCGCTGGCGGCACGCAACTTGCCGCCAAATTTACAAAAGAAAGCCATTCTTTGGGGCACAGTCGGCGCGATTGCTGTGCGCACTGCCATGACCTTGATCGTTGTCTGGCTGCTCAAGATCCCTGGATTGATGTTGGTCGGCGGTCTTGGGCTCGTTTGGATTGCTTACAAGCTACTGGTCGACACAAGCGGCGATGAACATGATGGCCCGGCGGCCACCACCTTTTGGGGCGCGATGAAGACCATCGTGATCGCGGATGCGTTGATGGGCATTGACAATGTCCTGGGCGTAGCCGGCGCGGCCAATGGCAATATGACTCTGGTGGTGTTGGGGCTCTTAATCAGCGTACCCATCGTGGTGTACGGAAGTCAGTTGGTGCTCAAACTGGTTGAGCGCTTCCCAGTCATTATCCAACTGGGCGCGGCTGTCCTTGCCTTCACCGCAGCCAAAATGATCGTGAGCGAGAAGCTGCTGGCTGAGGTGTTTAACCCACCTACCAGTTACGCTGATTTGGCGCGTTACTCGGTCTATGTGATGTGTATTGCTGGCGTTCTAGGCGCTGGTTGGTGGGCTTCCAAACGCGCCGCTGCTCAACTGCGCACACCGGCCACCGACTAAGGTTGAACCCTGAGGCTCAAAGAACGCAAATTTTGTAGGTTTTAGCCTGCAACTTTTGCGCACATACGTCCTCCAAACGATACTGAATGATTAGGTCTCATGCCAAGGAGTATTTCATGAGCAATTTAGATACTTACATTGTTTATTTGGATGATGCTGCATATGCGCAAGACAAGCTGCATGCGCTGTTGAATCAGCCACAAACCAAGCGTTTCATTTTGGTCGCCTGTGCACCGCGCATGACGCGCCGCATCGGCAAATGGCTCAGTCACAGTGCGCGAGAGAATTGGCGTGACAAATGGTGTGAAAAGCTCTTTTCTCAATTTGTGCCGCGTATCTCACGACAGGATCATGTGTTTTGTGAAGTAGCAAACGGGCCCTTGCCAGACTACACCGCGATGCTTCTCAAGGACTTAGGCAAGGCGCAAGTCCTTGATGTGCGCAGACCAAAGTTTGGCATTGAGATGCAGCCCGTGGTTGACCAGCAGACTGCACCTACGCCAATCAAACGCCCCACGTTAAATTTGCCTGGCCGTATCGTCGCCGCCTGACACCTCAACCACTGCAATTTCATGCAAGCAAATGGTATGCTGCATGCATGAAACTCCTTGCTAAATGGCTCTTAAGCGCCATGGCCTTGTTGGCTGTGGCGCATTTTTATTCCGGCGTTGAGGTAAAAACCTTGACTGCTGCCTTGATTGCAGCTTTTGTGATCGGTTTGCTCAACACCATCGTCCGTCCGATTTTCATTTTGCTCACGCTGCCTATCACGCTGATCACGCTCGGGCTCTTCCTGTTCTTCATCAACGCCCTGATGTTCTACATGGCCTCGGGCTTGCTCGAAGGCTTTCAGGTACGTAATTTCACCGCAGCTTTAATTGGTTCCTTGCTTTACTCCGTAGCCGGCATGGTGATCGAAGCAGCGTTGGAGCGCGTTTTCAAAAAATCTTGACCTTCAATTTAATCATTGGGGTCATCGAAGTCATCAATTGATGTGGCCAGCTGGCCACAGCGTACGGCGGTGGGCGCTCGGTGCACTGTATCTTGACTCGCGCTCGAAAATCACCCCCAAGATATATGCGCCAAGTATTTGTAGTTGCCGCCACAGGGCGCGACATGAGGCTAATGCTGCCTGCACCAGCAAGAAGACGTTGTGCGCCTGATGGCAGGCACCTTGAGTACCGCGCGTTTGTAGCCAAGTGCGCCCGCTATGCTCATCGTGCAGTTGACCTTAGAAGAAGCCTTGAACCGAGATTGTCCATTAGAACTTTGAAGCCGTCCGTTTGAGCTCAACCGGCTCACCCGCCTGAGCCCACAAGCCTTCAAACCACGGTCGTCGTTTCTTGGCAATTGCCAGCCGAATCGTCGGTTTGTTGTCTGCACTTGGTTTGTCCCAATACGCACCCACGGCCAGCACCTTGTGATGCAGCGTCGATAGCGTGTGATGCACCTTCTGGCGCAGCACCGCATGGCGAAACACACTCATCAGGTTGTAGGACAGCATCGCCACACTCAGAGCCGCCTCCGTGGCCCAGAAATCTCGCAGCACAAAGCTGTCCAATCCAAAGTCCGCTTTGAGTTCCTTGATCCGGTTCTCACAATCGGCTCTTCCTCGGTACAGCCGCCACACCTCAACAGCCGGTAGCGTCAAGTCTGTGACCATCGCCCCATAGCGCCAGCCTTGCAAGTCAGGATCATCGGCAAACAAGGACAGCGTTTTACCAGCCGCGCTGGCCCTGCGTACATGCTGGCGCACCACCACAAAGCGCATAGTCTGCTGCCAGCCGATGGCCTGATAGCGCAGCTCAGAGACTTCGATGCCCGGCGCGACCTCTTGCCACTTGCACTGATCCACAATGGCTTGCTGCAACGCTGTGGTGAGGCGGGCGCTGATGATGTGCGAGATCTTCTTGGCTTGCAGCCAAGCCACAATGGCTTTGTCGTAGAAGCCGCTGTCGGCGCGAAACAACCCCACAGTCGTCTGCCCCAAGTTGGCTAGTGTGGCCTCTAGGAAGGCCAGCGCATTGTTGGCTGTGTGGCTTGAGCCCGGGCGCAGCCACAGATTGGCCACCAAGCGCCAGTCTGAGACGAAGGCAAGGAGCGGGTGATGGCTATTTCTGCCGTGGTGTTTGGGGTTGTAGCCTTTGCTGGCACCTTCGATTTGCCCTCCCCAGCGGGTCATGACGGTGGAATCCACATCCAGTGTGATGGGGTTCAGGCTCAACTTGTCAAAGAGCCAGCGGTAGCTGCTGTGAGCGACTCGGTTGGCATCGGCTTGACTGAAGCGCTGGAACAGGCGAACGATGGCTTTGTGGCCTGCGGCGCGTGGCCAGTCAAACAATCTGGTGAGTGTTGCATCCAAGCGGGTGATGTCGGCATGGCAAAAGCGAGCTGCACCGCACCAGATGCTCACGATCATTTGCTCGATCAGTTGCACGGGGGCGTAGCCTCGGTTGGAGCCGGGAGCGGGTAAATCCCAGTCAGCAATCGCGCCACGCAGCCCCATGCCGTCCATCATGCGCTTGAGCAAGGCCAGTCCTCCCCAAGCCGTCACCTCGCGGCTGGTGTACTTCAGATCGAAGGCATCGAAGTCTGTCAATGTTTCTCCAATTCGAGCGTAAGTAAATGATTTGAAACAGTATTCTCTAATGGCGGCCATTAGAGATGAGCGCAAATGGCATGGCTCACGGCTATCTTAAACGGGGTGATCGATTTCTAATGGACAATCTCGGTTGAATGCACCTTCAATACGGGTTAACAAACTGACCCTGCCAACGCGGGGCTGTCAAAGAAACTCAGCGCCGCCAAACCTGGGTGCGCGGCTTGAACTGACTCCAAGCAAACCAAAAGCTTTGCTGGCTTGTGATTTCTTTGCCCTCGGCGAAGGCGCGCAGGCCACCGGCCTCACTGCGCACCTCCACGCCCGCGAGGCTCACCTTTTCTCCAGCAGCAAGCGCCAGTTGCGCTGCGGTTCGCTGAAATGCCAAAGCCTCTCCTTTGGGGCTCGTCACAGCCAGCACCACCTCATGCACAGGCAGCCGTGGATCAACATCCCCCACAGGAAAATCGGGCCTTGATCGTCGCGACCTCGCAGTGGGTTGAGCGGATAGTTTCGCCCGATACCGCCATCTTGGGCGAGCAAGGTGGTGCTGGGATGCGCCGCACGCCATGCGCCCCATGTGGTGACGACGACGGTGGTTTGCGCCAAGGTGACGCCCGCTTTGCGCATCGCGCCCGAGCGTGCTTGCCCCGTGAAGGTATCAATCACTGAGCCGCTGCGCACGTCATACATCAGCTTATTGGAACGCGACAACAAGCCCGAAGTGCGCAGCAAGGGCTTAAAGCCCGGCACTTGATCGGTGAAATACGCTTGAGCAGAGAGGCACAGCGTGCAATATGGCATGCCGATTTGCCGGCCACCCAGCGTGTCGTTCACCATCTCATGAATTTCCATCATGTGCTTGGGGTAGGCACGCGCTTGTCCGTTGATCACGAGGCCAAACACAATCGCGTCTTTCGGATACCAATCACCTTCTGAGGCAGGCGTGACTTTAGGCTGATCCAGCGCGGGAATGCAACCGCGCGGGCAGATCTGGCCACTGGTCGCATCGGGTCGGTCGTCAATATAGACCCCGCCCCAGCCCACCAATCGCCAATCAATGATCGAATCCGCATCTGCGAAAAACGCAGCCCAGCGCGGCTCAATGAGCAAAAACAAATCGCGCTTTAGCTCCCGATACCCCGGCGGCGCGGGAAGATTCCAAGCCAAAAGCCGGTCGCCCATCGCGGTGTACGGGTTAGCAGGCAATGCAGCACCCGTCAACTTTTCAAAAGCGCTAACCAAATCGGGTTCATGCTCCTGACCCGTCACGCGCAACAGATCAAACAGATACCAAGCCAAGCGCGCATCGCCCGAATTCGCAATGGCTCGGACTGCTGCGCTTGGGTATTGAAACTTCTTCAGACCCTGTGAGCCCTGCGTGAGAGC
Source organism: Allobrachymonas sp. (assembly GCA_012036375.1). Taxonomy (GTDB): domain Bacteria; phylum Pseudomonadota; class Gammaproteobacteria; order Burkholderiales; family Burkholderiaceae_C; genus JANMDU01. The sequence continues at coordinate 8,249 of JAAUOI010000028.1, forward strand.
TTTTTTCAGAGCCGCCGAATGTGGCTGGGCTGTCACGGCTGGCGCAGGCGGAAAGGCTTGCCGGTTTTTATCGAGCAACGCCGCACTGGTTGCAGTTTGCGCAAGAGCCACCATCGGAATGAGCATGGCGCTGGCCAGCAACACCAGCGATCTCTTGCACAAGCGGCGAACAAGCCGAATCGGATGGATGGATCGAGCAATGCACTGACCAAAAGCTGTGATGTTCATGCAGGTCTCCTGACGCGAAGCAGGGCAAAATCGTGTGCTGTCGCTCCAAGCTTGGTCAGTTGGAAGGCGATTTTCTTACCCTCTTATGCATTCAGGTGTCACCTGCCGCCCATAAATCTGAATGGAGACCTTGCGCGATAATTGCGACATGCGTAAATTTTGGCTTCTCTTTTCTCAAGCAGTGACCGTGCTTTTGGCCGCTTATTTCGTGGTGGCCACGCTCAAACCCGATTGGCTCGGGCGTGCGCCACGCCTGGGCTTCGGTAGTGCGCAGACGACTGGGGTCGTGCCAGTGATCGAGGCGCCCGCTACGAATTCAGGAGCATCTCCCGCAGGCAGTTACAGGGCTGCTGCCCAAAAAGCCTCCGCAGCGGTGGTCAGCATTGCCACGGCCAAAGCCGCGCCGAAAAACGAGCGTCTGAACGATCCTTGGTTTCGCTTTTTCTTTGGCGACCGCATGCAGGAGCAGCCCCAATCGGGCTTGGGCTCAGGCGTGATCGTCAGCCCCACCGGCTATGTGCTCACGAACAACCATGTGATCGAAGGCGCAGACGAAATCGAAGTCACGCTCAACGATGCACGCAAAGCCAAAGCCAAGGTGATTGGCATCGATCCTGAATCTGATCTGGCTTTGCTCAAAATCGAACTGCCTAATCTGCCCGTGATCGTGCTCGGCAATTCCGATGCGCTGCAAGTAGGCGACCAAGTGCTGGCCGTGGGCAATCCATTTGGCTTGGGGCAAACCGTCTCGGCTGGCATCGTGAGCGCATTGGGTCGCAATCAATTGGGTATCAACACGTTTGAGAATTTCATTCAAACCGATGCGGCAATCAACCCCGGCAACTCGGGTGGCGCGTTGGTGGATGTGAGCGGCAACTTACTCGGCATCAACACCGCGATCTACAGTCGCTCGGGCGGCAGCATGGGCATTGGCTTTGCGATTCCCGTCTCCACCGCCCGCATGGTGATGGATAGTTTGGTGAAGGATGGCCAAGTCACGCGCGGCTGGATTGGCGTGGAGCCGCAAGAGCTGACGCAGGAACTGGCCGAGACGTTCAATCTCAAGTCCGCAAGCGGCTCTCTGCAAGGCGTGATCATCACCGGTGTCTTGCAAAACGGGCCTGCGGCCAAAGCTGGCATCCAGCCCGGCGATGTGATCACGCAAGTGGCTGGCAAGCAAGTGAGCAATGTGCCTGAGCTACTGGCCAATGTGGCTGCACTCAAGCCTGGCAACAGCTCCAAGTTCAGCGTGCGGCGGGCGGATAAAAGCTTGGAACTTGATGTGACACCGGCACCTAGGCCGAAGCGGCAGGTACAGCAGCGTTAATTTTTGACGCAGATCAAGTCTGCGCCATCAGATTCACAAATGGCTTGGTGCTCTTCCAACGATACGCTCCGAAATCTCGCTGATCGGTCGTGAGAATTCGTCCATGGCCTAAATGTTCAGCAAGCAACACCAGTGATGCATCGGCTAAATCCATGGGCAGCTTGGCGAATTTTTGGGTTAATACAGGAATCTTGCGGGCTGCCTCTGATGGGATGTCCCAAATGACGATTTCACCGCTGACTAAGTCGGCGATGAAATCATGCCTAACTGTCTCGCCTAGGCGGCCAATCATGTACGAAGTTTCTGTCACTACTGGCCATGTTGTGATCCAACCTTCGCTTGAGCTACTGAGCCAATCTTGCGCCCTTTGATGGTAAGCATCTCTTTCATTGAGCAAAGCAAGAAAATAGCCCGTATCGATAGCAATCATTGTTTTTTGATTCGTCCAGATTTACGATCAGTTGGCTCGGTGACAGGGCGCGAAGTTTGCAATGGGAATTTCTCATCCAAAATCCTCCCCAGCTCAGCCTTGTAGTTCACAGACCAATTGGCATCACCCAAATCGTACTTACCAATATGCTTGCCAAAGTGTTTAAGCGGCGTATCGTTTTTCTTCACATGCTGCTTATAAAGCGCATCTATGCCTTTGCGCAACACTTCGCTGGTGGACGTGCCCATGCGCGCAACCAAGTATTCAAGTTGCTGGGCGGTGGTGGGCTCGAGGCGGGCGGTGATTCGCATATCAGACTCCTGATTTGTCTGACATTGTATGACAAATCGGATTTTGATGCGTTTCGATCAAAGTTTGGATCAGCCAGCCAACTCATCGGCTCTTTTTTGAGCCGCTGCAAAATCCAGATCCCCGCTGTAAATTGCTCTGCCGCAGATCACGCCTTCGATGCCTTCATGCTCGACGGCGCAGAGCTTTTCAATGTCTTGCATGTTGGAGAGGCCGCCGGAGGCGATCACGGGGATGCTGCTGGCGTTGGCTAGCTTGACAGTCGCTTCAATGTTGATGCCGCTAAGCATTCCATCGCGGCCGATGTCGGTGTAAATGATGGAGTTGACGCCGTAGTCTTCGTATTTTTTGGCGAGATCGCCGACATCGTGGCCGGTGAGTTTTGCTCCAACCATCGGTGGCGACTTTGCCGTCTTTGGCGTCCAGCCCGACGATGATGTGGCCGCCGAAGGCCGTGCAGGCATCTTGCAAAAAGCCTGGGCTTTTGATGGCGGCGGTGCCAATGATCACGTATTCAAGGCCGGCATCCATGTAGCGCTCAATCGTGTCAAGGTCGCGGATGCCACCGCCGAGTTGAACGGGAATGGGATCATTGCCAGCAGCGGTGTGCGCAGCGATAGCTTTCAAAATGCCTTTGACTGCGGCGAGGTTTTGCGGCTTGCCGGCGAATGCACCGTTCAAATCAACGAGGTGCAGGCGGCGCGCACCCGCATCAATCCAGCGCTGCGCCATTTCGACGGGATCGCCGAACACGGTGGATTGCTCCATATCGCCTTGCTTGAGGCGCACGGCTTGGCCGTCTTTGAGGTCTATGGCGGGAATGAGGATCATGATGGATCGAATGTCAAATACAAATACCGGACGCGAAAGACGCAAAAGTTACGCGAAAAGCGCGAAAAAAACCTGTGAAGTTTCGCGTGATTCGTGCAATTGCATGAGCGTTTGTAGTGCTGAGACTCTAAGGTTTCCAAGTTAAGAAGTTTTGTAGAGTTGCAAGCCCTGAAGCGAGCTTTTTCAGGGTGAAATTGTTGTGGCGAAAATATTATCGCGTGCAAGCGCTGCTGTAAAGCGCTGGCCGTACTCGGTAACGCCAGCGCTGTGTGCAGCAATCGAGGGTTTTGCGTAAAAGCTATGGACGAAATAAAACCAGCTTTGATCCGGCACGCCAGCGTAGATGGGATGCGGCTGGGTTTGAAAGACGCGATTCCAGCCCATTTGCGGCACTTTGAAACGGCTGCCATCGGCTTGCAGCCGGCCTTGCAGCTCGAATTTGTGTACACCACCTTTGAAGAGACCAAGGCCCGGTGTGTCTTGCTCATCCGAATGATCGAGCAGCATTTGCATGCCCACGCACACGCCAAACATCGGTTTATTCGCCGCAGCTTCGAGCACGGCTTCTTGCAAACCAGAATCGCGCAGGCAAGCCATGCAATCGCGCATCGCGCCTTGGCCGGGGAGCACGATGCGATCGGCGGCTCGCACCTCTTCTGGCCGCTGGGTGATGATCACTTCAAACTTTGTGCCCTGCGCAGATGCTTTCACCGCGTTGGCTACGGAGCGAAGATTGCCCATGCCGTAATCGACGACTGCAACTGTGGGCTGAGAGGAATTCAACATACTATGAATTTAATAGCACTCCGCGCAGATTCTATGCCGGCTAAGTGCTCAAAATGCTTAAAAAACTGCTTATAAACTACCCTTGGTAGACGGAATCACGCCTGCGCTACGCGGATCAAGCGCGAGCGCCATGCGCACAGCGCGCGCGAAGGCTTTGAAGATCGTCTCGCATTGGTGATGCGCATTCTCGCCCTTCAAATTGTCGATGTGCAACGTGCATTGCGCATGGTTCACAAAGCCTTGGAAGAATTCATACACGAGCTGCGTATCCAAGCCGCCGATCATGCCGCTCTTGAAATCAACATGCATGTGCAGACCGGGGCGACCCGAAAAATCTACCACCACGCGGGAGAGCGCCTCATCCAGCGGCACATAAGCATGGCCATAACGCCAAATACCGGCTTTATCGCCCACAGCCTGTGCCACAGCCTGCCCCAGCGTGATGCCCACATCTTCTACCGTGTGATGCCCATCAATATGCAAATCGCCCTGCGCGTTGATCGTCAAATCAATCAAACCATGCCGCGCGATTTGATCGAGCATATGGTCGAAAAGCCAATGCCTGTGTGCAGCTCAGCCTTGCCAGTGCCGTCAAGGTTGACGGAGGCGGTGATTTGCGTTTCTTTGGTATTGCGGGTGATGGTGGCGGTGCGCATAGATGTATTGTCGCAGAGAGAAATTTAAAAAACTCAGGCTAGCAGCCGGTGTGTCGCAGCTTTGGAGGCACGTTTATCAAAAGTGAGCACAGCCTCACAGCCAAGCTGCTGCATTTGCGCACCCAGCAATGATCAGCCAAATCGCCGCCATGTTGTTGCCAAGCTTGCATAGCGCCCAATACCACAGGCATTGCCTCAAAGCGCAAACCTGGAAAAGCCACAACTTGAGCCATGGCCTGCTGGCATTGCTTGAGCGAATAGCCAAAAAGCTTCGTCAGTACCCATACCAGTTCACACAAAACAATATGCCCCACCATGCATTCGCGGCCAACATCCAGCTCGGCATCTAAAGCTTGTTGCACGCGCAGAGCCTGCTTGGCATCGTCATTTGTTATGAGCCTCAGCAGTAGATTGGTATCCAGTGCCAACATGAGTTATGCCTTGCCACGCTTGGCTAGAAGCCTCTCGGAATACTTCTCTGCGACGGATTGGGCAATCGCCGCATTCATCTCTTCCACCGAGAAAGCACGCTCGGGCTTGGGCAAGATGCCGCGCAAGCTGGCAAAAGAAGGCTTGCTGGCTTTGCTCACCACTATTTGTCCATTGGCTTGCGGTACAAACGCAATCTGATCTCCTGGCTCGATATTGAGCAAGATGCGCATATCTTTGGGCAAGGTGATTTGGGCTTTACTAGTGACAGTGGCGAGCATGGGTTCTCCTTACGAGTTGGTAAGGAATTTTAGTGTTATTAATGCTGCTTGGTCAACTTGCTTCGTACTGTAGCGCAGCCAACATGGTTTGGTTTTCTTCTGCCGTTCCAACTGTGAGCCGCAAGCAGTTTTTAAGCAGAGCATGCATCTTCGAGACGTTTTTCACGAGGATGCCTTGGGCTTTGAGCTGGGCGAAACATCGCATCTGAATCTGGTACGCGAACGAGAATCATGTTGGCTTGCGATGGAAATGGTTTGAAGCCGGGTATCTTTGTCAACGCTTCCAAAAGCATAGCACGCTGCGCAGTAATCATGCCGGCCTGAGCCTTAAATTGCTCTGAATTCTCTAAGGCGAACAGGGCACATTCCGCATTGAGCACGCTGATGTTGTAGGGCGGGCGCAGCTTGTCGATCTCGTTGATCAGCGCCTCGGGCCCCGTCATGTAGCCCAAGCGCACGCCGGCCAAGCCGAATTTGCTCATTGTGCGCATGAGCAGCACATTGGCATTCTCCGCAGGATGCGCTTTGATCTCATCCATCCAGCTCGACGGCGAAAACGGCTGATACGCCTCATCCATCACCACCATGCCGCCATAGGCCGCGCAGGCTGCGATGATCTTGCGGATGATGGCGGCATCCCACAGATTGGCCGTAGGATTGTTGGGATACGCAAGGTAAGTGATCGCTGGCTTTTCTTGCGCAATCGCGGCCAGCATCGCCGCCTCGTCCAGCTCGAAATCCTTTGTTAAATCCACGCCAATGAACTGCAAGCCTTGAAGCTGCGCACTCATCGCATACATGACGAAGCCGGGCAGCGGCGCGAGGATCTTCGCGTTTTGAACATCGCAAGCCATCGCCAATAAAGAAATCAACTCATCCGAGCCATTGCCCAGCATCAGGCCGTGCGACACGGGCACTTGTGCATAGCTGCACAGCGCAGTCTTCAAATCCTCAATCCGCGAGCCTGGATAACGATTGATCGCCACTTTGCCCAGCCGCTCGCCTAGGGCGGTTTGCATCTCAGCCGGCAACGCAAACGGATTCTCCATCGCATCGAGCTTGATAAAGCCTTTGCTGTCTTGAATCGCATAAGCGTGCATCGATTGCACATCTTGGCGAATGAATTTCAGAGGAGAAGTCATGCGTTATCCAAATCTTGAGGGCGAAGGGAGAGGGGAGAAATGATCTGAATGCCATCGATCTCGCCCCCTTGAGCGTATGAAGGCAGCTCCAAGCTGAGCAAATGCGTACAGCTTTGTTGCAATGCGCTCGACACAATCAGCGCATTCCAATACGTGAGGCCATGGCGATCCTGCAAATCCCAAGCGCCATCCACGGCATAACGATCCAGATGCGGCGGCTGCCATTCGCGCAAGCGCCGCACATGCAGGCGCACATGCGCAGGCGTGATGGCCGTTAGCGCCGTCAACCCAAAAGAGCGCACCGCGCCTTCATACAACTCATTGAGCACCTGCGTGCTGATGCGCCCCGCGCGCTTTTGCCAACACCACTTCACCCAGTCGCGAGCGGCGGTTTGCAGCACCTCATCGCGCCCGTCATAACTGGCCAGCAGCACATTTGAATCGACGAAAACTTTGGCGTTTTCACGGGCGGTCATACATTTGCCCCCGCGTTAAAAAACCGCCATCGCTCTTGCCCCAGCTCTCAAATTTAAGCGCGCTACGCATCGCCTGCTCATAAGCATTCGAGCGCCGCATCTCCTCTTCCAGCACTTGCCCCAAATACCGCGAAACGCTGATATTGAGCTTCGCTGCCTGCACGCGCACCCACTCCAGCGGCTCGTCTTCCATGGTGATGGTCACGTTTTTCACGGCATGAATATTAACACGAAATTCGTGTAACACGAATCTCGTGTTTATTTTTCAATAGAAAAAATTCCCTCTGGCACATCCAAAAACGCAAACGGATTCAAAAACTGCCTGCGCCACAACAAAGCCCGATCCACTTCGCTCAAATTCGCCTCATCGCAAATCGAATGCCACTTTGCTTCGATGGTGTTCACTTGATGGTTGATGATGCCAATCGCATCGTCTCTGCCCAGTAGAAACGACGGTGCGGCAGCGATGCAGGTAGCGAGCTGGCTGCTGCGATCACGGCCGTGAATCAGCATGGCTTGGGAGGCTTGTTGGCCTAGGCGGGATTGGGGGCAGATGTCGTAGGCGGGGGTGAGGGTGAGTTGCTGACCATCCCAGAATGCGGCGTGGTTGCGGGCGTGATCGTCGGTGTTGCCGCAGAGGATGTTGAACACCATGCGGGAGAAGAGTTCGCGCAGCGTGGCTTTGGGGTTGGCGAAGCGGTGGCGGATGATTTCTGCAAGCTTTTCATAACTGGCGTAGGCGGCCATCATTTCATCCAGCTCGAATAGAGTGAGGGCAGATACCATGGCGCGCCTTGCCCAGAGGGCTTGCTGCTCGGTTTCTATTCTGACGCGATCAAAGCGCTCCACGAGCAGCACATCTTTGCCCAACACTGATCGCAATTGCACAGGCGCCACATCCAGCCCCACTTCGCGCGCCAAGCGCATGGCGATGTATTCGGCTTTGACGACGCTGTAGAGATCGGTACTGGCAGAAAATTTGGCAATCCACTTTTGCTCGCCATCATCGAGCAAACACTTTGGGGCGTGCGCCGCCTAACGAAGTGCCGTGCAGTAGGGCTTGATCCAGCTCGGCGGAAAGTGGAATGCCTTGCGCGACTTTTTCAGCAGCCAAGAGCAGCTCTTGCAGAGAGGCTTCTTGAGTTTGTCGTGGAACGTATTGCGAAGGCGATTGCTGAAAATCGAGTGCACCAATTCTGTCGGAGCCCGATTCGAGCAGATAGGTGAGCTCGTCGAG
>JAAUOI010000294.1 GCA_012036375.1 Allobrachymonas sp.
CTGGAATATGCCGTGGAATCCGTGTCCCTAAGCCAGGTGTATACCCTGGAAATGGATTTGAAGGCCGAAGAGCTGGAAAAAGTGGCGAAGGAACTGCTATGCGACCTCATCACCGAGATTTACGCGATCAATAAACCCCTGGCCCGCGATTTCGATTGGCTGATCGAAGCCGGCTACAAGCCCGGCGTCACCGACAACGTCGGCCTCACCGCCACCAGCCTCGTGGCCGGCATCACCGTGGATGCGCCAGCAGCGCAGCAAAAAGCAGCCAATCGTCTGCCAGGCATCAGCCACGTGATAAAGCGCCACAAAAAGCAGCAGCCCTGCCCCTAGCCGCGCCACTTCAGGGCTTTTGGAATATAAATTCGCTATTTGGATAGCCAGCAAAGCCATCACGCTGCTGGCAATGAAGGCAACGCATACCGTGAGCACCACTGCGGCGCGAGCCAGCCGATGCGCCAAAGCAGCATCTCCCGCGCCAAACCAATACGACACACGGGCACTGCTGGCAATCGAGAGCGACAGCGGCAGCATAAAGAGCACAGCCGCCATGCTCGCCGCAATCTGATGCGAGGCCGTCGCAATGACACCCATGCGAGCCACGAGCAAGCCCATGAGCGTGTAAGACGTGACTTCCACCATGCTTGCTAGGCCCGCTGGCACTCCAAGCGCGGCATAGTTTTTTAAACGTAGCCAATCAGGTTGCTCCCAGCGCTCGAAGAGTGTCAGCGGCTTGTAGCGCTCGCGCGTTCGCAGCGTGTAAAACGCCGCCGCAAAGAGCAAGCAATTGACTACAAAACTCGCCCAAGCGCAGCCCGCCACGCCCATCGAGGGCATTCCCGCCCCGCCAAAGACAAACCAAATCGTGAGCGGCACTTTCACCACCAATGAAGCCATTTGCAGCCACATCACAATACGCGGCGCACCCAGCGATTGATTGAGCGCAGAAAACATGCGAAAGCCCAGCGTCGGAATCAAGGCCCAGCCCAGAATGCTCAAATACTGCACCGCCCCCGGCCGCAAACTTTCTGGCACGCCAAATAACGCCAGCAAAAAGCCCGACTGCAACATGATGCCCATGCCCAGCAGCATCAACGCGAGGCCAAGATATAAAGATTGACGAAACGCCGATCCCAACTCACGCGGCTTGCCCGCGCCGTGCAATTCCGAATATATTGGCATCAGCGCTTGCATCACACTCATGAGGCTCACGTAAATGCTGATGAAAATACTCGAAGCCACTGCCAACGTGGCCAGTGCTTCGTCCGAATACCGCCCTGCCACCACCGCATCTGTTACGCCATAGGCCATCGTAGCCAGCTGGCCGATCACGATTACTTTCGCATGCTGACCAATCACGCCCAGCTCTTGGCGCAGCAGGCTAGCTGTTTGATGATCACGCACCCTATCTTTCGCTGCCATCAAGGCTGCGCCCGTCGATACAGTACCAAGGTCTCTACATCTGCCGAGCCACGTCGACGATAGCTTTGCAGCTCCTGCCAACCAGCTAAGGGCAGTTCACGTAACGCATCTGCATCACCTACCATGAAGCGGCAGTTCTCACTCACAGGTCGCATGGTTAACTGTCCATGAAAGCGCATGGCCACACGCTGCGCAGGAGTCAAACCGATTTCAGCCACGCAATCGCCCTGCTGGAAATTATGTTGAGCCAAAGTAACCTGTACCCGCGCTACCAAGGGCGCATAGCTGCGGCCTTGATTGAGCATGGGCATCCACAGTGTCGTGAGCAACACCCAAGACATCACTGCACCAGTGGCAGGCAATACCAAAGATTTCCATACCGCTGAACGATGTCGCCCGGCTCTCCAGACCAAAACGGCTAACCAAGCTGTTGTAGCCAACAAGGCGATTAACAAAGATACAGACGAGAACTCCGCTTCAAATCCAGGCAACAAACGCGCCACGTTTTGCGCAGGCTTGGCTGGAAATCCAGTGTGAATCGACAGGTAAACCACCCACAAAACCAACGCACAACCCGTGAAAAATAACATGGTGAACCAATCCACCAAAGCCGATACGCTGCGATGCATCGCTGGCAAAGCCATTGCAGCCAATGCAGCCAGCGCGGGCAATGCCAGCAATAAGGTGCGATCAGCGCCGGGGCGAATCACGGTGGCTACCACCATCACGCTTAATGCAGCCAGCGGCCAAGCCATGTGGAAACTGAGCAGCCATTCGCGCCAGCGCCAGATCGCCAACAATGCCAAGGGCCAAGCAGGCCAAGTGAACCATAGCCCCAAACGAATCAAGCGCCGCCAATCACTCAAGCCTTGTGGCCACTGCGCCCATTTCGCCAACCATTGATTCAAATACACTGCACACAGTGCAGCCAGGATGCCTGCCACCACAAAGCCAGCCGCCCAAGCCACAGCATGACGCTGCCTGCTCAGCATCCGCGCCAGCGCCCCCGCACAAGTCAGCGCAAGCCCAAACGCGGGCGCACCTGAGAGCGCCAATCCAAAACTGGCCACCCAAAGCGCCACCAAAGGCCACCACAGTCGCATCCAAGACGCTGCCACCGCATAAAACAGCAAAGCAGAAAAGCCCAATTGCGCTGCTGTCACAGTCACTTCGTGCGACAGTTGCGCCAAGCCCAGCATCGCCAGCATCGCCAGCAAGGCACCATCGGCCATGCTGCGCCCGTAATCCACGGGATGCGCCTCGCCGCCAAATGCAAAAGGCACAGGTTGCGCCGCAGGCAGGCGAGCCAAATAGTAAGTTCCATACCAAGTGGCCACCAAGCTCAATGCCAGCAGCAAGCCAAACGGTACACGCGCCGCCAGCTCAACTGGCAACCAAGTTGGCGAGAGTTCAATTGCTAGAGCACCTAGCCAATAAGGCAGCAGACCAGGCAACGCAAGGGCTTGTCCATATAGATCCGGGGACAACCATGACGTGCGTCCTGCGGCCATCTCTAACATCACGCCAAACGAGGCAATGTCCGTCGCTTTCCAAGGCTCACGCCCAAGAAACCCAGCCAATACATACACCACACACAAGCTCACCAAAGCCCAGCGTGGCATGCGACGCACCGCCTCTTGCGTGACGATCGCAGGTGTTGGTGGTGTGGAATGAGTAAGACTGGATTTCATCAATCAAGTGATGACAAAAAAGGCAGTCCGGTTGTCCGAGCTGCCTTTTGATTGTGACTGAAGTCTGAAAAAGCTCAATGCTGTCACAGTGAGCAAGCTGTGAATATACGCTTTCACAGTGAGTAAGCTGTGAATTTAGGCCTTCACAGTGAGTAAGCTGTGAATTTAGGCTTTCACAGTGAGTAAGCTGTGAATTTAGGCTTTCGCAGCAGGTGTGGTGCGTGCAAAACGGTTGCGGAATTTCTCCACGCGGCCACCCATGTTGTCCACGGATTTTTGTGTGCCGGTGTAGAAGGATGCGATTCGCTGGAGGTATCAAGCTTATACAAAGGCAACTCTTTGCCATCGTCCATCTTAATCATTTCTTTGGTGTTCACACAGGAACGAATCACGAATTTGGCGTTATTGGACAAGTCCATAAAACACACTTCGCGGTAATTGGGGTGAATGCCATCTTTCATGGGAAACCTCATCAGTAGGTGGGTAGCCGCGCAGCCCTGTGCTTCTGGGCTCAGAAGCTTTTCAAACAGCCTGCGTACTTTCCGGGGCAAAGCCTCAGATTATAGCCCGATTACTCACGCTAAAGCTGCTTGCATAGCCTGCGTATCCTGCAAGGCTACCAAGCACTGCTCGCCGCCACCCCGCAAAGGCTTCACGGCCACCTTGCCAGCGGCCAACTCATCCCCGCCAAAATCAGGGCAAACCGTGCGCCAGAGCCATCAGCTTTCTTGAATTGGCTCTTGAAGCTGCCCATGCCTTCAGCAGAGTTGGCTGGCGCGTGCATCTGTACACTCACGCCCTTTGCGCGTAGGCTTTGGATGCACTGCATGGCCACAGGCAATGCGCTGATGTCGGGAATCACGGCATAGGCATCTGGCCTAAGTTGCGGCACTTCGATGCCCTGCTCCTTGATGAGTTCGAGCACCCGCTCCACGCCGAGAGCCCAGCCCACTGCCGGCGCGGCTTTGCCGCCAATCATCTCGATCAAATAGTCATAGCGCCCACCGCCGCAAATCGTGCCCTGTGCGCCGAGGCTGGTGGTGATGAACTCAAACACCGTGAGGTTGTAATAATCCATGCCGCGCACCAAGCGCGGATTGATCGTGAAACTGACGTGATTTGCTGTCAAAATAGCTTTAACTTGCGCGAA
>JAAUOI010000295.1 GCA_012036375.1 Allobrachymonas sp.
CCGCGAAGTGAGGCAGATCGGAAAAATCGAGGAGGGGATTTGTAGTGGTCATAGCGCTTAAATAAGGTTTCAAGCCATGATAACAAGACGGATTTCGACGCGCAGGCCAAAGCTTTTAGCACGGTTAATCATGCCTATAATCGCATGATTGATCATACGCTTAAGGAATAATCATGCTTTCCATCGCCGCCAACGATCTCAAAACCAAAGGCATTGCCGCCATTGAAGCTTGCTTGAGCGAGCAAACAGAAGCCGTGATTTCCGTGCGCGGCAAAGAGCGTTATGTGGTGATGCCGATGGCGCAATACCATTTTTTACGTGAGTGTGAGTTGGATGCGGCCTTGGCTCAGTCACGAGCTGACATAGCCGCAGGCCGCTATAAGGTGCAATCGGCACAAGAGCACTTTGCCGAAATTCAAGCCGAGCTGGCGAATGAAAAAAACTAGGGTCACAAGCAATGCTTCGCTGATGCAAGCAGCTTATCAACTTCAGTTCACCGAAGACTACAAAAAACGAGCCAAGCGCTTTTTAAAAAAGCATCCTGATTTGGGATCGGTCTATCTCAAAACCTTGACTTTTTTGGAGCTTGACCCCTTCCACCCCTCGCTTCGCCTGCATCCACTCAAAGGTAACTTAGCTGGTTTGCATTCCGTATCGATCAACCTGTCCTACAGAATCACACTTGAGCTGCTGATCGAAGGAAAAACCATCATCCCGGTCAATGTGGGCGATCATGATGCGGTGTATTGATTGCAAACCAATCAATCCCGCCCCATCTTCTTCACCGATTTCATCTTCGGCTTCGCACGCTTGACCATCCCTCCGCGCGTGACGCGCTCATTGCCTAATACGCGCAAAGTTTTCACTTCTCTGCGCCCTGTGCCTCGGCTGGTTTTGGCGATTTTGACTTCCATGGGGCCGCGCATGCGGTTGTCGCCATCGACTTTGCCTTCGCCGTATTTGCGCTCTTTCTCAGGGATCGGCCGCCAGAGCACCAAGAGTTTGCCGATGTGTTGGATGGGGGCGCAGGCGAGATCGTCGCAGAGCTTGAGATAGACGGCTTCTCGGGCTGCGCGGTCGTCGCCGGTGACGCGGACTTTGATGAGGCCGTGGGAATTCAAAGCTAAATCGATTTCTTTTTGCACGCCGGCCGTCAGCCCGTCGTTGCCGACGATGACGACGGGGTCGAGGTGATGCGCATCGGCGCGGTGGGCTTTTCGTTCTTGGATGCTGAGTTCTAGTGCGGGCATGGGAGCTTTCTGAGGCTATTGTGAATAGCGTGGGACAATTATCCCCTGCTAATCCTCTTTCCCCAATGAAAATTAAATCTAAAAAAGTCAATAAAAACTGGCTTTACGACCATATCAATGATCCTTACGTCAAGATGGCGCAAAAGGATGGCTATCGGGCGCGCGCCGCTTACAAGTTGAAGGAAATTGACGAAACTTTGAAGCTGATCAAGCCCGGCCAAGTGGTGGTGGATTTGGGCTCTGCGCCTGGGGCTTGGAGCCAGTATGTACGGCGCAAATTCGCGCCGAAAGATGAAGTCACGGGCAAAGGCGGCGGTGCGGCCGTTGGTGAATTGAATGGCGTGATCATTGCGCTGGATTTGCTGCCGATGGAGCCGATTGAGGGCGTGCACTTCATTCAGGGTGACTTTTCGACTGATGAAGTCTTGCAAGAGTTACTATCAAAAGTGGAGCACTCCGCGCAGATTCCATACCGGGCAGATGCCGAAAACGCTTCAAAAATACGCGATCTGCGTGTGGTCGATGTGGTGATCAGCGATATGGCGCCTAACCTTTCGGGCGTGGCCTCTTCAGATTCTGCTCGCGTGGCCGAGTTGATCGAGCTGGCGGTGCATTTCGCGCAAGTGACGCTCAAGCCAGAGGGCGCTTTGGTGGTCAAGCTGTTTCATGGCAGCGGCTATAGCCAACTGGTTGAAATGTTTAAAAAGACCTTCAAAACCGTCAAACCGATCAAACCCAAGGCCAGCCGCGATAAATCGGCCGAGACGTTTTTGGTGGGCATGGGGCTCAAGCCTGCGTCGCTCAAATCGCCACAAGAAGCTGCGTTCACGCCCTGAACTCATTACGCTGGGCAGAAGCCTTATGGTTTCCAATGGTATGACAAGCCAAAGGGCTGCTTGAAAAGCCTAAAATGCACCTCATGTATCAATCAATTTCGCGGGAAGATGGCTTTTCGCATGGAGTGTTCTCTTGAACAACAACAACCAATGGTTTTCTAAAGTTGCGGTCTGGCTGGTGATTGCGCTGATTCTGTTCACGGTTTTCAAGCAATTTGAAAACCGCGCCAGCCCCGCTGGCTCGCAAGTTCTGTATTCACAGTTCATCAGCGATGTGCAATCTGGCAAAGTGAAAAGGTGGAGATTCAACGCAGCCCCGGCAAACCATCAACGATTGTGGTGAGCCCCAAAGACGGCGCGCGTTATTCGCTGGTCGATCCCGGTGACTATCAGCTCGTGAACGATCTCGTCAAGCATGGCGTGGAGTTCAATGCGGCGCAGCCTGAAGAAGGCTCGTTCCTGCTCTCGATCTTGATCAACTGGGCACCCATGTTGCTGTTCATCGGCGTGTGGATTTATTTCATGCGGCAGATGCAAGGCGGCGGCAAGGGTGGCGCGTTCAGCTTTGGCAAATCCAAAGCCCGCATGCTCGATGAAAACAACAACACAGTCACGTTTGCCGATGTGGCCGGCTGTGATGAGGCAAAAGAAGAAGTCAAAGAAGTCGTCGATTTCCTCAAAGACCCTTCCAAATTCCAAAAGCTCGGTGGCCGCATTCCACGCGGTTTGCTGCTCGTCGGCCCTCCGGGCACGGGTAAAACATTGCTGGCCAAATCCATCGCTGGCGAAGCGAAAGTGCCTTTCTTCTCGATCTCCGGCTCGGATTTCGTGGAGATGTTCGTCGGCGTGGGTGCCTCGCGCGTGCGCGATATGTTTGAAAACGCGAAGAAAAATGCGCCTTGCATTATTTTTATCGACGAGATTGATGCGGTGGGTCGCCAGCGCGGCGCGGGTCTCGGTGGTGGCAATGATGAGCGTGAGCAAACGCTCAATCAAATGCTGGTCGAGATGGACGGCTTTGAAACCAACCTCGGCGTGATCGTGGTGGCTGCCACCAACCGCCCTGATATTTTGGACGCCGCTTTGCTGCGCCCTGGCCGCTTTGACCGTCAGGTGTATGTGACGCTGCCCGATATTCGTGGCCGCGAGCAAATCCTCAATGTGCACATGCGCAAAATCCCGATGGGGCAAGACGTGAACGCCAGCGTGATCGCTCGCGGCACGCCCGGCATGAGCGGCGCGGATTTGGCCAACTTGTGCAACGAAGCTGCACTCATGGCGGCTCGCCGCAACGCCCGCGTGGTGGAAATGACGGATTTTGAAAAAGCCAAAGACAAAATCCTCATGGGCCCCGAGCGCAAGAGCATGATCATGCCCGAGGAAGAGCGCCGCAACACGGCGTATCACGAAGCTGGCCACGCGCTGATTGGCCGCTTGTTGCCTAAGTGCGATCCTGTGCACAAAGTCACGATCATCCCGCGCGGCCGCGCACTCGGCGTGACGATGAGCCTGCCCGAGAAAGATCGCTACAGCTACGACAAAGAATTCATGCTCAACCAAATCGCCATGCTGTTTGGCGGCCGCATTGCCGAAGAAGTGTTCATGAACCAAATGACCACGGGCGCAAGCAACGATTTTGAACGCGCCACCTCGATTGCCCGCGATATGGTCACGCGCTATGGCATGACCGAAGCGCTCGGCCCCATGGTGTATGCCGAAAACGAAGGCGAAGTGTTCTTAGGCCGCAGCGTGACCAAGACGACCAATATGAGCGAAGTCACTATGCAAAAGGTGGATGCAGAGGTACGCAAAATCATCGATACGCAATACACACTGGCACGCAAACTGATCGAAGAACACAGCGACAAAATGCACGCCATGGCCAAGGCTCTGCTCGAATGGGAAACGATTGACATCCTACAACTCGATCAAATCATGCCGGCCAAACACCGACCGCTCCCAAAGACTGGGTGCCCCGCAATCCATCGCAAGGTGGTGGCGATGGCGGATCAGGCAGCGCACCAGTCGTGACGCAGCCTGCACCTACTGCGGCTTGATTTAAAAAACAGTAATAGCCGGACGCGAAATTCGCAAAGGTTACGCGAAAGACGCGAAAAAAACCAAAAAGCCATTTCGAGCACTCGCTTGAGATGGCTTTTTCAATTCCAAGC
>JAAUOI010000296.1 GCA_012036375.1 Allobrachymonas sp.
GTTTTTCGCTCACTGAGGCCAAAGAAATCATTGATATGTACGACAGCCCGCGCGATACCTCGGCGCAGCTGAAAAAATTCCTTACTGTGCTGACCGCGCATCGCGCTGAGACGGAAGGGCAGCTGGCTGAACTTCAAGCCCAGCTCGATGAGATCAAGGCGCATGAAAAGGAAGCGAAGCTGCTGCTGGCCAAAAGTGAAAAAGGCGAGAAAACCAAATGAATGCCATGCATGAGCGCATCGAGACGAGCTTCAAGCGCCAAGGCATGATGCAGGCGCTGGGTTGTGAGCTGGTGAGCGTTGCCCAAGGTAAGGTGGAATTTGCATTGCCCCTGAGCGACAAAGTCACGCAGCAGCAAGGCACATTTCATGGCGGCGCTTTAGGCGCACTGGCTGATATTTCTTGCGGCTATGCCGCGCTGACTGTTGCGCCCGATGGCATGGAAGTAACGTCCGTGGAATACAAGATCAATTTTGCAAGCGCCGCTAGCGGTGAGCGCGTGCATTGCATCGGTGAAGTGAAAAAGCCGGGCGCACGCTGGCGGTTTGCCAAGCTGAATTGTTTGATGTGAAAAACGGCGAGCGCAAAAGCTGCGGCTACATGCAAGCGACCATGATTTATATAGAGAAAAGGTATTGAGATGAACAACTTACCCGGCCTGAATTTCCAACTCGGCGAAGACATTGACGCGCTGCGCGATGCGGTGCGCGAATTCGCTGCCAAAGAAATCGCGCCACTCGCGCACGATGTGGATAAAAACGATCAATTCCCGATGCAACTTTGGCGCAAGATGGGCGAGCTGGGCGTGCTCGGCATCACGGTGGAAGAAGAATATGGCGGCGCAGGCATGGGCTATTTGGCGCACATGATTGCCATGGAAGAAATCTCCCGCGCTTCAGCCTCCATAGGTCTGAGCTACGGTGCGCACTCCAACCTCTGCGTGAATCAAATTCGCCGCAATGGAACACCCGAGCAACGTGCCAAGTATTTGCCTAAGCTCATCAGCGGCGAACACGTCGGTGCATTGGCGATGAGCGAGCCGGGCGCAGGCTCGGATGTGATTTCTATGAAGCTCAAGGCGGAGGACAAAGGCGGCTACTACCTGCTCAACGGCAGCAAAATGTGGATCACCAATGGCCCTGATGCTGACACGATGGTTGTGTACGGAAAAACTGAGCCCGAGATGGGAGCCAGAGGCGTGACGGCCTTCATCGTTGAAAAAGGCATGAAGGGTTTCAGTACAGCGCAAAAATTAGACAAGCTGGGCATGCGCGCTCGCACACGGGCGAGATGGTGTTTCAAAACGTTGAAGTGCCTGCGAGTCACATCATTGGTGGCCTCAACAACGGCGCAAAAGTGCTCATGAGCGGCTTAGATTACGAGCGCGCCGTGCTCGCCGCTGGCCCGATTGGCATCATGCAGGCCGTGATGGACAACGTGATCCCCTATATTCACGACCGCAAGCAATTCGGCCAGAGCATCGGCGAATTCCAGCTCATTCAAGGCAAGGTGGCTGATATGTACACCCTCCTGCAAGCTGGCCGCGCCTTCTGCTATCAAATCGGCAAAAACCTCGATATGTTGGGCACGGAGCATGTGCGCCAAGTGCGCAAAGATTGCGCCAGCGTGATCCTCTGGTGCGCCGAAATGGCCACCAGAATGGCGGGCGATGGCATCCAAATCTTCGGCGGCAACGGCTACATCAATGAATACCCATTAGGCCGCCTCTGGCGAGACGCCAAGCTTTACGAAATTGGCGCAGGCACGAGCGAGATTCGGCGCATGTTGATTGGGCGGGAGTTGTTTGCTGAGACGGCGTAACAGACGGCGTAACAGTATCGTTATCTAAGCCGTCAAGCTCTGGCACACTTAGCGCATGCCTTTACGTCATCTTTTAAGCCACAACAAACAATGGGCCGCTTCGATGGAGCGGGACAAGCCAGGGTTTTTACCGGCCTCTCTCAACAGCAAAATCCGCGCTATATGTGGGTGGGTTGCTCGGATAGCCGCGTGCCAGCCAATCAAATCACAGGGCTGGAGCCCGGCGAGGTGTTTGTGCATCGCAATGTGGCCAATGTGGTGGTGCATTCGGATTTGAATGCGCTCTCAACGATTCAATATGCGGTCGATATGCTCAAAGTGAAGCATGTGATTGTGTGTGGGCATTATGGCTGCGGCGGGGTGCAGGCGGCTCTGGGGAATGTGCGTGTCGGTCTGGCGGACAACTGGATTCGGCATATTCAAGATGTGCGCGATGTACATGCCGCCAAATTATTTGCGTTGCCCAAAGAGCAGCGTTTGAATGTGTTGTGCGAGATCAATGTGATTCATCAGGTGCTCAACGTGGCGCAAAGCACGGTCATGCAAGATGCTTGGGCGCGTGGGCAGGAGGTTAACGTACATGGCTGGATTTACGGTGTACACGATGGCATCTTGCATGATTTGCGCATGAGCTTGAGCACTGCGCAGGATGTTTTACCTGCGTATGCGCAGGCGATTGAGTCGGTTTTTGCGCAAGCCAAACAAGCCTGATTTTAAGCTAAATCGGCTTCTAGCCGGCATAAAATGTGCGCGGAGTGCTATAAAAAATATAGCTCATCGCGGGCAGCTCATGCGATGTATTGCTCTAACGCTTCCACATCGAGCACCTCAATGCTTTTATGGCCAAGTTCAAGCAGTTTAAGTCGCTCCATTTCTTTGAGTGCTACAGAGGCTTTGGGTCGACTCACACCGCAGCGCAGCGCCAGTTGTTCATGCGTTAACTCAATCACCGAGCGGCCATCTGAGCGCTCTGGCACATCGGCCAGCGCACGCAGCAAACCCGAGCCCATTCGGGCTTTCACGCCTCGCGTTGAAAGCGCACGCTCCCTGGCTTGCACCTCGCGAAGGCGATTGCCAAGGAAACGCACCAGCAGCACCATCAACTCTGGCTGGCACAGGAGCGCATGTTCAATCTCTTTGACCGTCGCCCAGCGAATCACCGCTTCGTCTCGAACCACCAAATCTCCGCCACTGGGCAGATGATTGAACAAATATGACAAGAAACACAAATCGCCAGACTGAAAAGAAATCGGGATCAATTGCCCCCCGATTGAGCCTGGCACATGAACCACCACATCCAACTGCCCGCGCATCACATAGGCAAGCCGCTCCAAGCGATCACCACTTTTTTGCAACAGGGTGCCGGGCAAAAACTCATGCATGGCTCGCTCTGAAAAATGTAGCTGCTTCGCAAGTGCTTGCGCCAGTGCTCGCCCGAAAGCTTGGCTGTCAGCCATGCTTTCAGCAGTCAGCGTCGGGGGGTGTGGCAAAGCTAGGGTCATCCCTAAATTGTTACCGAGGGAACTGAATAATGCAACTGAGACCGTCACCATCGGCGCTGTTCAAGTTTTGAAAGTTCAACCATGATTTCACGTCGCCACACCCTTTCAGCACTGAGCGCTGGTGCGCTCACCGCTCTTTCACTTCAACGGGTCAACGCCCAAGGCAAAGCCCTCAAAATTCTTGTTGGCTACCCCGCTGGCGGTGCGGTTGACGTGGTGGCGCGGCGCGTAGGCGAGGAATTGCGGGCGCAGGGCTACAACGCTGTCGTGGAAAACCGCACCGGCGCTGCTAGCCAGCTCGCAACGGAGGCGATGCTCGCGGCCCCCGCAGATGGCAGCACCGTCGTGCTCATGCCCGGCGGCAATGCCACCATCTTCCCGCATGTGTATCCGAAGCTTCGCTATAGTTTGGCCGACCTTGCGCCGTTGGCCAGTGTTTGCTCGTTTCAGTTTGGCTTAGGCGTTGGGCCAGGAACGCCAGCGAAAACCTTGAAGGAGTTCGTCGAATGGGCCAAAGCCAATCCGGGCAAAGCAAGTTATGGCACACCGGGCGCAGGTACAGCCATGCACTTCATGGGTGTGATGTTGGCGAAAAAAGCGGGGATTGATTTTCTTCATGTGCCTTATCGCGGCGGCGCTCTGGCGATGACCGATGTCATAGGAGGCACGATTCCAGCCTTGGCCACCACGCTTCCCAATTTAGTGGCGCAGCACAAATCGGGCAAGTTACGTATTTTGGGATTCACCGGAGACAAGGCTTTGCCCGGCCTTCCCGGTGTCCAGACTTTTAAAGAGCAAGGCTACCCGGAGCTTGTTTTGAATGAAAATTTCGGCGTTTTTGCATCCAGCAAAAACGCCAGCGCCCGTTCTTGCCGAGTTAGAAAAAGCGCTGCTCGCCGCAGCCAACACGCCCGCTTTCGTCGCAGCGAT
>JAAUOI010000297.1 GCA_012036375.1 Allobrachymonas sp.
GCCGACCGTCTCTCCCGGTCCGTGTAACACTTGCAAAGCGTCTTGCGGCACGCCAGCTTCATGCATTAATTTCGCAGCTTCAAAGGCAACGGCAGGCGTTTGCTCCGCCGGTTTGGCCAGCACGGTGTTGCCGGTGGCCAAAGCCGCCGCCACTTGGCCGAGAAAGATCGCCAGCGGAAAATTCCACGGGCTGATGCAGACCCATACGCCGCGCGCCTTGAGGCGCAGCTCATTGGTCTCGCCCGTCGGACTCGTTAAAGCCATTGGCTGCATGATGCGCTGGGCCTCCAGCGCGTAGTAGCGCAAAAAATCCACCGCTTCGCGCACTTCGGCAATCGCATCGCCCCAGGTTTTGAAAGCCTCTTTGACGAGCAGAGCGCAGAACTTGGGGGTTTGCGCCTCCAGCGCATCAGCGGCTTTTTGCAATACGGCAGCGCGTTGTTCAACCGGCAAAGCGCTCCATTTTTGATAGCATTCTGCGCTGATTTTATGCCGGCTAACCGCTAGTTTGGCATCAAATTCGGCAATCGCAGGCACGGCGGTGGCCGCATAAGCCGCCAGCATCGGGGCGCGCTGTGTGCTGTCGGCCAGATCCACGCCTGCGCTGTTGCGTCTTTTCTCGCCATACAGGTTTTCAGGCAGTGGCAAGCTCGTCTGCGCCGACAAATGCAGCGGTGAGGCCAGCAGCTCATCCAAGCGCACATGTTCATCGGTGAGCTGGTGCACAAAGGAAGAATTGGCACCGTTTTCTAGCAGGCGGCGCACGAGGTAGGCGAGCAAATCGCGGTGCGCACCCACCGGGGCGTAGATGCGCAGCGGAATCAGCGGGTTTTTGAGCACTTCGCGGTAAATACCTTCGCCCATGCCGTGCAGGCGCTGCAACTCATACGGTGCGCCCAATTCAGCGCCGGGCCGCCCCAAGCTGAATTGCACCCCTCGGGGGGCGGCGAAGCCGAGTGGGGGCTCAAAGTTCTTTGCGCGAGCTGCGCAATGGCAGCAATGGTGGCGGCGTTGTGGGTGGCAAATTGCGCGTAAATCACATCGCTGGCCTTGAGCAATGCTTGCGCGCACGCGAGGTAGCTCACATCGGTGTGATGTTTGTGCGTAAACACCGGGTAATGCGACAAGCCCATTTCCTGTGCCCGCTTGATTTCCGCATCCCAATACGCGCCTTTGACGAGGCGGCACATCAGCTTCACGCCATGCTGGCGCGCCATGCGTGCGACTTCGTCAATCAATTCCACAGCGCGGGTTTGATACGCCTGCAAGGCCAAGCCCAGCCCCTGCCACGCACTGTGATGCTGCGCCACCCGAGCCAGCAGCGCATCGAGCACATCCAGCGACAACTCCAAGCGATCAACCTCTTCGGCATCGATCGTTAAATTCATGTTGGCGCGCGCAGCCAGCTCACACAATTGCCACACACGCGGCACCAGCTCAGCCATCACGCGATCCGCGTGACTCCACTCGTAGCGCGGGTGCAAGGCGGAGAGTTTGATGGAGATGCCGTCAGAGGTTTGTGGCGATGTTGGAGGGCTGTTTTTTAAGCCTTTTGAGCCATTAGCCGGCATAGAATGTGTGCGGAGTGCTATTGTTTTAATAGCGTTTGAATAGCTCTCAAAATACCGATCGGCATCAAGCTGCGTGCGCGCACCTTCGCCCAGCATGTCAAAACTGAAGACAACGGGTGATTTTTGCGCTGCGCGACCGCTTCATCCAGCGCTTCATCAATCGTCTGCCCCAAGACGAACTGCTTGCCCATGAGCTGCACAGCGCGCAGCGTGGCGGCGACCACGGTTTTTGCGCCGAGCTTGGCCATTAAGCCCGACGGTTTACCGGGCTGCTCGGATTGATGGGGCAAAAAGTGCTTACTCATGGCAATGGCCGAGGCACTCAGGCGCTTGAGCGCGCCTTCGCCCGCGCTTTCAAAATCGGCTGTGGAGAGTTGATCGGCGGTCAGCGCAATCGCGGTTTCTGCATCAGGAATGCGCAGCAGCGCCTCGGCCAAGCGCATCAAAGCCAAACCTTCGGCGCTGGACAGCGGGTATTCGCGCAGCAGCGATTCCATGGCCCAAAACGGCGGCGGATTCTCACGCACGGCTTGCACCCAAGGCTGGGCAGCCGCAGCCGCCCCGCTCCAATCAAGCGCGCCTTGCAAGGCGGCTAGGCGCTGGCTCACGATCGATGATTCTTCGCGGTAAGGAGTGGGGAGGCGGTTGGTGTTCATAAGCGGTGGAGACGAATTGAAAAAACGACGAAAAAGAAGGTTCACAAAACACAAGGGGAGTCAATTCGCTATCTTTTCTCAAAATTCATTCAATTACTCACTAAAATCGATCATAAAACTGAGTTATTCACTATGAAACCAGATGATTTAGAAGAAATTGACAAGATTGATCGAAAAATCTTGCAGATTTTGCAAGCCGATGGCCGCATCAGCAATTTGAAGCTCGCCGAAACCATTGGCCTGTCACCCACCGCCGTGCTGGCGCGCACGCAGCGCTTGCAGCGCGGCGGCATCATCGTGGGCTACGAGGCTAGGCTCAATCCGACCAAAATTGGTTTGGGCATGACGGTGTTTGTCGAGGTCTTGCTCGACCGCACCACCTCGGGCGTATTTGACGCATTCAAAGCTGCGGTGCAAGTGCATGGCGAAATCATGGAATGCCATTTGGTGGCGGGCGGCTTTGATTACCTGATCAAGCTGCGCGTGGCTGATATGCAGGCGTATCGCGAGTTTGCAGGCCGTGTGCTGTGGCAGTTGCCCGGCGTGCGCGAGACGCGCACCTATGCCGTGATGGAAGAGGTCAAAGAGAGCACCCGCTTGCCGGTGTGACTCAGCCCCAATGCTGCATTGTTGAACAGTCTCTGGGCAATGTTGCAAAAACGCAGCAAACCGGCCATGAAATGTGCAAAGCAGCCATGGATGAAACAAATGAGCGCATTCAAGCCTTGGGCACTTCGTATGATGTGCGCTGAGAACATCAGAATACCGTTGGGATTTCCATGACTGAGCTGCGTGAGACCTCCATGTCTCAGCCGATTATCTTTTGCGCCCCATTGGCATCGCTGCTGCGGACGCCATGCGCGTGATGGAAACAGCCAAGCGCTTGCGCATGCCAGCACGCTGGCGCATGGCGCCCACAGGCGTGGCAGCAGATGCCTATGTGGTTCACCGCTTCAGTGTGGGCACGAGCACCGATGTTTCAACTGTGGCTCTGGGCCGCCCTGGCACACCTGGTGCCGATGGGCGATCCACCACCTCCAGTGTCGGTTCGAGCATGAGCACGCCGCGCAAAATTGAGCTCGACGATCAAGGCTGGTACCGCGGCAGACCGGTGTGCGTGCTCGGCGAAACGGTGGACACCTCGGCGCTGAATGAGGACGATATGGCTGCCTTGGAGTTCCCAGAGGCTTTGCGTGAATTGGAGCGCGGTCTTTCGCGTGTGCTCGATGATTTAACCGGCTCTCGCCTGCTCTACACCATCG
The DNA here is from genome assembly GCA_012036375.1 of Allobrachymonas sp. Taxonomy (GTDB): domain Bacteria; phylum Pseudomonadota; class Gammaproteobacteria; order Burkholderiales; family Burkholderiaceae_C; genus JANMDU01. Next base: position 3,490 of record JAAUOI010000297.1, read on the forward strand.
GGCAACTGGCATGGGAGCAGCGCGACAAATGGCCCACGCATCGCCTGCATGCGATGCAAGCCAATCAGCTGCTCGCCGTGATTGAGCCCCATCTTTGGAAATTCCATTTGCTCGAAACCTGCACAGTGGAGCGCATGGAAGAGGCCGTGCTCATGCCCATGCCGCGCAGCGGAGGCTTTGCGGCTGAGGGTTTTCATAGCTTTCAGCTTGAGGTGGCACTTTGGGAGCTGGCCAAGCGCTGCCCCGAGCCTTTGCTCGGCGAGATTGTGCCCAGCAGTTTCTTGCAAGAGAAATTAACGCATCGGCGCACGCCTGCCTTGAAAGAAAGAGCGTTGGGCGATCATTGCGTGGCGATTTTGCGTGCGCTCGATACCCGTTCACGCACCGCCAGCGAGCTTGAAACCAGCTTGCGGATGAGCCACCCTTCACTGCTGCGCGCACTGTCCTGTCTTGCCTTGGTACGCGCGATTCAGCCCGAATCGTCGGCCAAGCGCAGCGGCTGGCAAAGCCTGCTGCACCGCGTAAAAAGCTGGCGCTCACACTCCTAGCCCGGATATTTCACCATGAGCGCCGTTTTGCGCACCTTTTCGCTCTGGAGAGGGTCACGTTTATCAAAATCCAATGTGTACGCAGCAAAACGGCTCAGCACTCGCTGCATCCCCAACTCGTGCGCT
>JAAUOI010000029.1 GCA_012036375.1 Allobrachymonas sp.
ACAATAAGCTTATCAACTTGAGTTATTGAAATAGAAACTAAGGAAAGAGCAGACATTTCAAATATAAAATCCTTGACGCGAAACCATAATAAACCATCACTTTTACGCACTTTATTTTTGGCAATTGATTCCAAAGAAATGTTGAAATTATGATCAAATGAAGCAAGCTTATACCAAGATGCCAATTTAGCAGACACAACAAATTATCTGGACTGTTGTGACTAATCAAAGCCGCACCACCGAAAAAACGAATTGCTACGAAAATAACGTTCGTAAAGTGACAGTACGTATGCAAATTCAAACCTAACATAGCTTGTGTCGAAAACCAAATAGGAATTTGCAACACACTGATGCACGAAATTAATGGCAGCCACGACAGTGTTTGATTCAACTGTCCTGCTTCAATCTGAAGCCATTGCTCGACAATCCAAGGTAGTAAGTTGAGTAGCGAAATGAATAGCACCAAGCTGAGCAATAAACAAAATAAAAACAGCTTTAACAGGCATGAATGTATCCGTACAAAGTCAGACTCTGAAGAATTCAATGCCGCCATTTCTCGATTCACTGCATATCCGAGACCCCCATCAAGCGCCACCATAACAGCACTGATTGTCAAGAAAAAGGCGAAAATCCCAAACTCAAAGGGTGATAGAAGGCGTTTGCATAGGGCGATCGCGATAAAAATAATCAAAGCAGAACCTAGAGTCGCCCACAAACTTGCACAAGTGGCCAAACTAGGTAAACGCAAACTCGACTGCTTCAATTTTTAGCTGCCATCTAGATCAGCTGACACGTTTCAAATAACCATCAGGGGCGACAGTTATAAGCAGCTTATTGTCGACGGATTTATCGATTTCAAACTTCAAACTCCGCCCATCTTGAGTTTTATTGACATTCTTTTCAAGATCTTCAATATATTCAAAAAGCGCTGTCTTTGGATTATTTCCAGGCCCCCACGACCGATCAGGAAACATAGACTTTGGCATATCGTCAATGACGGTGTCAAATACAACACAATAACTGCCCACAGATGTTAGTGGAGCATAGGCTTCAAGTTCTGCGAGAACATGATCGTGTGTATGGTTGGAATCTAAACAAACAAGTATTTTTTGATAATCTTTCGCAAATTCTTTAACTTGATTAATTGTGTCGGCTGCAATGCTCGACCCTTGAATCATATGAATCCGTGAAGCCATCGGATGCGCGAGTATTGCAGTTTGATTGTGCTGCCTGATATCAATATCAATGCCCAAAACTTTCCTCTTAGATTGGCGCGGATTAAGAGATTCGTTATTTTCTATCGCCTCACTCATATCCAATAATGCCAACATAGAAGCGCTCATGATCAAAGAGCCGCCGTGGGCAATACCAGTTTCGATAATCAAATCAGGCTTTACTGCCCATATCAACTCCTGCATAGCTACCATATCTTGTGGGTACTGAATGATGGGACGCCCCAGACTAGAAAAATGATATGTGTATTTATTTAAAGCACTACGATTAATCCAGTCGAGTGTCGTAGCATGCAGTGCTTGGTCTGAACCAAGTTTCTTAATATTTTCCTGCGCCTCGGCTTGGAATTTTTCATTTGGATTCATCATTCGTTTCCCTCAGAATTGAATTTAATGATTTTGGCAGGATTTCCCACGACAACTGCGTAATCAGGCACATCTTTAGTGACAACAGCCCCAGCTCCTACCGTGACCCATTTACCGACTTTCACTCTAGGCAAGAGAGTGGCATTCGTACCGATGAATGTGCCATCTCCAATTTCACAACAACCAGAAATACTCACCGCGTGCGCAATGAATACCGATTTCCCGATTTTTGTTTCATGCCCCACAATTGCTGCCATATGAATACTCGTATTGTCTCCAACCTCTACCGCTGCTTGTAAAATAACAGACTCTTGCAAATACAAACCTACCCCAAGTTTGACCAATGTCAAATCGATACTGGGATGAATTAAATTTGCAAGCCGTCCACCAGACTGCACAATTTCATGTGTCGTTTCATGTCTAACTCTTGTGCTTCCCGTGATCAAATTGACAAATGCTGTGTCGACCGATGAAAGCTCACGAATTAATTCAAGCCCGCCAAGTATTTTGTAGCCGAAAAAGTCTTTCCCTTTCTTAGCGGGATCATTGTCCAATAAGCCACATATTTGGATATTCGGCTCACTTCGCTCTACAGCACGAGCGATACGAACGGTTTCCGGATTAGAAGCGCCTAAGAGATAGGTTTTCATAGCACTCTCAATTTATTCTGAAAATTGCTCGCGTACAACTTGTATGACGCGAATCATCTCAGCACTTTCGATATCGTGATAACTTGGCAAATTTATAGCTCGCTCAGGAATAGTCCATGAATTAAAGTTTTCTCGCACAGGTGAAAACATGTTGAGTTTTGACAAAGGCCAAAAAAATACCCTCGCATCAATATTTTCCCCCTTAAATTCTGATTGAAGACGCTCTCGAGTAATACCTGTATGGGCATCAAAAACCAAGGTTGGCATCCAAGCCCCATTGATCATTCCTTGAGGCTCAGGATTGATAGCGATGCCCTCGATATTTGATAACTCTGTGCGATAGAAATTTAAAATCTCGCGTTTACGAGCCATTAGCTCTTCGATTCGCTCCATCTGAGCACATCCCATCGCCGCCTGAACATTGGACATCTTATATTTGAATCCAACTGCATCAGGCCAAAATTGTTTGGTTTGATTTCTAGCTCTTCCATGATTACTTAGCGTTAATACTTTTTCAAAAAGCTCAGGATCGTTGGTTACAAACATACCCCCTTCACCTGTCGTCACTGTTTTTGTTCCGTGGAATGAGAATGCGCCGAACTTACCCATAGAGCCTGCTCGCTTGCCATGGTAGACAGAACCGATTGCTTCCGCTGCATCTTCAATCACGGGAATACCGTACTTCTCGCCCAACGCCAATAGGCGCGTCATATCACACAAATTACCGTAGAGATGCGTCGCAATGATCGCTTTGGTTCTCGATGTAATCGCAGCCTCAGCTTTCTCAGGATCAATACACCACGAGTCGGCAAGAATATCCACGAAAACAGGCTTAGCAGCGAGATGCACGACTGGGGAAACCGTTGCGATCCAATTCGTGTCCGCCAATATCACCTCGTCGCCTTGGCCAATCCCCAAGGCGGCCATGCCAAGGTGTAATGCACCCGTGCAACTGGATGTCGAAATCGCGTACTCTACATTTAAGTGTTTTTTGAAAGCCGCTTCAAAGCGATGAATATAGTCGTAACACTGATCACCCCAACCGTTGGCAGCAGCATCCGTGGCATAGCGGATCTCAAGCTCAGTAATTGAAGGTTTGGTATAGAGAATGCGTGACTTCATAAGATGACCAATTCCGGGACGGCAAGAACAAAACGAACGCCATGCGCCCTCATCGCTGCATTTTGTTGTATCACTTCGTGGGCAATATTCCAAGGCAAGATCACAACATAGTCCAAGCCTTCGCCGCTTAATTCAGATGGAGGCAGAATTGGGATATGGCTGCCAGGCATATATTTTCCTTGCTTTGATAGAGCAGCATCGAAAACGACAGCGAGCAAGTCGGGTCGAATGCCTGCGTAATTCAATAATGTATTCCCCTTAGCCGCAGCTCCATAAGCTACCACCTTTTTGTTTTCTCGCTTTTGCTCAATCAAGAAAGTGACTAGCGCATCCTTGATTGCATCAACTCGTTGCTGAAACCCGTGATAAGCGGCCAAGGTTTGCATGCCAAGTCTTTTCTCTTGCTCTAGAACAACATCGACTGAAGGCTGCTCCTCCCACTTTGCGCTTGCTTGACAACCAAAAATACGCAAACTCCCGCCATGCGTTGACAGCTCTTGAACATCAAAAATCCTGAGACCAAATAATTCAAATATCTTATTGACCGTATACAGGGATAGATAAGAAAAATGTTCGTGATAGATTGTGTCGAACTGAGTGTGCTTGAGCAATTGCATCAGATGCGGAAACTCAATCGTCACGACGCCTTGCGGCTTGAGCAATGTCGCGATACCCTGCGTGAAGTCATTGATATCTGGTACATGCGCATAGACATTGTTCGCTGCAATCAAGTCTGCTTGCTTACCCTCTTTGCATAGTTGATGCGCCAACGATTGGCCAAAAAACTCTTCCATCACAAGAATCCCTAGCGCGCGTGCAGCCTCGGCCGTGCTGTGTGTTGGCTCAACGCCAAGGCAGGGGATCTGCGCTTGTACGAAATTTTTTAGCAAATAGCCATCATTTGAAGCCAGCTCAACCACCAAACTTTGAGAGGATAGGTTCAGCCTTTTCTGCATTTGCAAGGCGTAATCTTTGGCATGCGCCAACCAACTTTGCGAAGCGCTTGAAAAGTATGCGTAGCCTTCATTAAAGAAAGTCTCTGGCTGGGTGTAGTCCTCAGTTTGCACCAGCCAACAGCTATGGCACACGCGAACACGCAGCGGCAAACTGATTTCTGGCTTCGACAAATCGCATTTAGAAAGATAAGAGTTCGAAGGCGGCGCAAAACCCAAATCGACAAACAGGTGCTCCAACTCAGTGTGACAATGACGGCATTTCATTCGGTAATACTCAAGAAATATCCGACTCAAATCATGAATCAAGAGTCGGCAACTGGCGATCCCTCGCAGACCATTCGGAAAATGCAAGCGGCCAAGCAATCTTCAACTTCGGATCGTCGGCACGCAGCCCCGATTCCAACTCGGGTGTGTAGGGATAACTATGGACATACAGCAAGCAGCTATTCGATTCCAATGACTGAAATCCATGCGCAACCCCTTTAGGTAATAACATGGCCTGATAGTTTTCTGCACTCAAGGTTTCTGCATGCCACTGGAGATAGGTTGGTGACTGAAGTCTAAGATCCACAGCCACATCCCATACAGCTCCAGAAATGCAAGTGACTAACTTATCTTCAGCGGCAATACTCTGTTGAAAATGTAGCCCGCGAACAGTACCGGCTTTCGAGGTATGAGACCAATTGATTTGTGCAACTTGATCTGACCATCCAGCTTCCTTGAGCTCTTGGGCGCAAAATAAACGTGCGAAACCACCTCGCTCATCTTGACGAACTGTACGAGTCATCACTTTGACTCCATGCAAAGGAGTATCCCTAAATTTCAAGAGTTGGCTCATGATGACTCACATGCTTGCATAAAGTCATCAATATCGTTCAAGCAGCTCATACGCGCAGAGTTCGGCGCTCTTTCATAACTAGCAAACCACTGCATAGTTCTTTCAACAGCAACGCCAACATCCCAAACTGGATCGATTCCAAGAATTCGGCTGGCTTTGCTCACATCAAGATGCAAGAGCTGCGCTTCGTGTGGCTGCTCTGATGAGGCGGTGATTTGGTGTCGCGCAGCCGGCATGTATTGAGCAGCCAACCGAATCACATCACCAACAGAGATCATCGATTGAGCTGCGGGGCCAAAATTAAATGAATCACTCAAACTAGGAGTTTGGAATATTTGCTGCGCAGCAATCATATATGCATGCAAAGGTTCAACGACATGCTGCCAAGGTCGTACCGCAGTAGGATTGCGCAAAGTCAGAACCTGCCCAGCATTCCAAGCACGTATCGCATCAGGTATTAGCCGATCCTGCGACCAATCTCCGCCACCAATCACATTCCCAGCTCTCGCGCTGACCAAGCCAATATCTAAGTTAGAAAAAAATGACCGCCGATAGCTTTCAATCACAAATTCTGCAGCTGCTTTGCTAGCGCTGTAAGGGTCATGCCCTCCAAGGGGATCTTGCTCTGCAAAGGCTCTTCCCTCTTCATTGTTGCGATAAACCTTATCCGTCGTGATTGCAACAATAGCCCGCACAGATTTGCTGCTTCGCAATTCATTGAGCAGATAGGCTGTGCCCATCACATTTGCCGAGAACGTTTCAATAGGCTCAGAGTAACTTTTTCTAACCAAAGCCTGTGCAGCCAAATGAAATACAACTTCTGGCTGAAATTGCTCAATCACCCGAGACAGATGATGGGGGTCTGTGATATCGCCCACGTTGTGTTGGCATAAACCCGCAACTTGTGCAGCTTCAAATAAATTCGGTTTTTGCTCGGGCGCAAGCGAATAGCCACAAGTGATTGCGCTCAATCGATTCAGCCATATGGCCAGCCATGCACCCTTAAATCCAGTGTGCCCTGTCACCAATACGCGTCGCCCATGCCAAAATGATGAGGCAAATGACGCTTTTGAAGAGTTCACCAACGCTTCCATGGAGCTTTTCCACTTTGCCAAAGATCTTCTAGCAAGTTTTTCTCTCGCAATGTGTCCATGGGTTGCCAAAATCCACGGTGCTCAAAAGCCTGCAATTGTCCAGATTGCGCAACCTCTTCCAAAGGTTTTCCCTCCCAAGAACTTTGATCTCCATCGATGTACTTGAGGACTTGAGGACTTAGCACGAAAAATCCTCCATTGATCCAAGCTCCATCGCCGGGTGGTTTTTCTTGGAAGCCTTTCACTGCTGTTCCTTCGGTCAACAGCGCACCATAACGTCCAGGAGGTTGTACAGCAGTAACGGTTGCCAACTTCCCATGATGCCGGTGAAAGTCAACCAGTTCTGCAATGTTGACATCGGCAACACCATCGCCATACGTAAAACAAAAAGCCTCTTCGTTGGCGATGTAATCAGCAACGCGCTTGAGACGGCCACCCGTTAAGCTATTTTCTCCAGTGTCGACTAAAGTGACTTTCCAGGGCTCAGCATGCCTTTGATGAACTTGCATGTCATTATTCGACATATCGAATGTGACATCTGACATATGCATGAAGTAGTTAGCAAAGTACTCCTTGATGACATAGCCCTTAAATCCGCAGCAAATCACAAACTCATTAATCCCATGATGAGAATACATCTTCATGATGTGCCAGAGAATGGGCTTACCACCAATCTCAATCATCGGTTTGGGCTTGAGGTGTGTTTCTTCGGAAATGCGCGTCCCCAAGCCACCCGCAAGAATAACTGCTTTCATTTTTTCACCCACTCCAAATCGCTACGCATCATGTCTTCCACCAGCTAAGTGAAACTGATTTTTGGGGTCCAGCCGAGCTCGTGTTTGGCTTTGCTGGAGTCACCAAGTAGCGTTTCTACTTCAGCGGCACGGTAGTAGCGGGGATCGACGGCGACTCGGCAAATGCCGTTTTCATCATGAGCTTTTTCTTCCAAGCCTTTGCCTGACCAAGTCAGCTTGAGGTCGGCAATGTCCGCCGCGATGTTGACGAATTCTCTGACGCTGTGTTGCTCGCCAGTAGAAATCACATAATCCTGTGGCTGATCTTTTTGCAGCATGAGCCACATCATTTCCACATAGTCCTTGGCGTGTCCCCAATCCCGCAAGGCATCCATATTGCCGAGGTAGAGGCAGTCTTGCTGGCCGTATTTGATACGTGCGATCGCCATGGTAATTTTGCGGGTGACGAAGGTTTCGCCTCGACGCGGGGATTCGTGGTTGAACAGGATGCCATTGCTGGCGTGCATGCCATAGGCCTCGCGGTAGTTGACAACCGCCCAGAATGAGTAGAGCTTGGCCACCGCATAGTGGCTGCGGGGGTAAAACGATGTTTTTCGGATTGCGGCACTTCTTGCACTTTGCCAAACAGCTCAGAGGTGCTGGCTTGGTAGAAACGGGTCTTTTGAGTCAAGCCTAGTGTACGAATCGCTTCGAGTATGCGCATGGTGCCCACGCCATCAATATCCGCAGTGTATTCTGGTTTCTCAAAACTCACGGCCACATGCGATTGCACGGCCAAGTTGTAGATTTCATCGGGTTGCGTTTTCTGGATAATTTGGATGAGGCTGGACGAGTCGCTCAAGTCACCGTAATGCAGAAAAAGACGAGCCTCTTTGTCATGTGGGTCACGATAAATGTGGTCAATTCTGCTGGTATTGAAGCTAGAGCTTCGGCGACGCAGGCCGTGCACGACATAGCCTTTATCCAACAGCAGCTCAGCCAAATAGGAACCATCTTGGCCGGTGATTCCAGTGATCAACGCAGTTTTTAGTGCCATATACTTTTTTCCTCGTCAGTGCGCATCAACTTTGCATGCGAATGATATCGTCATCCAATAACTGATCGCCTGATTGCACTTCAATGATGTGTAGATCATCTTGCCCTATATTTTTCAACTGGTGCAAATGCCCCGTTGCAATCGCGGTGGATTGGTTTTCTTGATATACGGACTTACTCTCGCTATCAGTCACTTCAGCAGTGCCCTTGACCACGATCCAATGCTCAGCCCGATGTTCATGCTTTTGCAAGCTGATCGACGCATCTGGCTCGAGGATCAAACGATTGACCTTGAAACCCTCTCCAGCCTCAAGCATCATGGACCAGCCCCAAGGCCGATGCGATTGACGATGCAATTTGTGCTCTTGCCGCTCTAATTTTTCGAGCTTTGCAACGATATTTTTCACATGCTGGCTGTTGCTTTTATCAGCCACCAGCACTGCATCAGCCGTCTCTACAATCGCCAAATTGCTCACCCCCACTACACTGACTAAACGATGGCTGGCATGAACTAGGTTGTCCTGCGCTTGATCGAGTAATACGTCGCCTGTGCATGCATTGCCTTGCGCATCTTTTTGCTCTACTTGCCAAATCGCATCCCACGCCCCAAGATCACTCCAGTCGGCATCTAGCGCTACGATGCGAATTTCTTGATCTGAGCCCGGGCATTTCTCCATCACTGCAAAATCCACAGACTCTGAAGGCACTTGGGAGAATAGTTGCGCATCTGGTCGCAGGAATGAAAAACTGCTGAACAAATTGTCTTGGCTTTTTTGATGCCAAGCCAAACGGCATGCTTGCTCAATATCCGGCCGAAAGCGATTCAAAGCCCGCAACCAAACGCTGGCCTTGAGGATAAATAGCCCGCCGTTCCAAACATAATCGCCCGAGGCAAGATACTGCTCTGCCACAGGCAAAGTCGGCTTTTCCACAAATCGGATCACTTGTGAAGAACTTTGCCCCTTGTAATAATTGTTTGGCCTGCACATAGCCATAACCCGTCTCAGCACGAGTCGGCCGAATTCCCATAATGGTGATGGCGTCAGTCGATGCGCAACGCACGGCTTCTGTCAAGCTTGCAACAAAAGCATTTACATCGCCCACATGGTGATCTGAAGGTGTCACCACCAACACGGTATCTCGCCCTGATTGCGAGGCATGTAAGGCCGCCAAGGTCAACGCTGCGGCAGTATTCCTAGCAACAGGCTTCAGCAACAAACTCGCCTGCTTCAGCTGCATTTCACGCAATTGCTCGAGCGCGATGAAGCGATGTTCTTCATGAGTCACGACGATGTGGCCTTGAAAATGAATCTCATCAGAGGCCAAATTCAACATGCGTTGCACAGCGTTTTGAAAGAGGCTAGTTTTGCCCTGCAAACTCAAAAACTGTTTAGGAAAACCCGCCCGAGACAAGGGCCACAGGCGCGTACCAGAGCCGCCGCACAGGATGACGGGGCGTATCTCGATCACGCCCGCTCACCCTCAGCCTGAGCCAAACTTAAGCGCAAATCTTTGATTTGAAGCTGCAATCGCTCGTATTCCATCACTTTGACCTGCAAAAACTCAGCGGTCAGCTCCGCGCGCGCGGTGATGCCGGCGGGTGTGAGCACATAGGCGTAGGCCAGTTTGTTTTTGCTATTTTTGAAGTTTTGTGCTTTGAGAAAGCCTTTGGCGAGCAAGGCTTTGAGGCAATAGTTCACTTTACCTAGGCTCACGCCCAGCTCTTGCGAGAGCTCACGCTGGTTGAGCGTGGGCTGATGGGCGAGCAGTTGGAGTGCGCGTAGATCAGTTTCTAAAGTGGATGCGTTCATGGGTTGAACAGATGCTACCATAGCTTCATGAATTCAACAACAAGCCGATGAAGTGAATCTAAGATGCGCGTTCTTTGTTTTGGGCGATTTTTTGACGAAATACCGGGTGGCATGCAAACGCATGTGGATCATTTGTTTCGCGCTTTAAGAGCAGATGTGGACTATGTGCATTTGGTGCCTAGCCGCGATAGCAGGAGCTTTGAAGGAAAGTTGCATGGTTTTCCCCTGATTCGCACACCGAGTTGGAATGTGGATGGTTCGCTGGCGCTTTCGCCAAGACTGTGGGCTAGAGCACGCGAGCTGCATCGGCAAAAACCATTCGACTTGGTTCATCTGCACTATCCAGACCCCATGTCGCATATCGCCTCTTGGGCCATTGCGGCGCATGTTCCGCGCGTAATCAGTTGGCATGCGGATATCGTGCGGCAAAAGCTGATGCGAACGGTGTATCACCCATTTTTGCGATCGTCTTTGCGGGATTGCAAGGCCATTGTCGTGGCTACACCAGCGCATATCAGCAGCTCGCCAGAGCTATCCAAGCCCATTTATGCCGACAAACAGCACATCATTCCCTTTGGTTTTGATCTGGCTCACTATGAGAGTCGCTTGCCTTTGGCCAACACTCTCAGACAGCAATATCCAGGCTGTTTGATCTTCGCCCTCGGTCGCCATGTGCATTACAAAGGCTTCGATGTACTGATTCAAGCGATGGCACAGCTGCCCTTTGATGCGCAATTGCTCATTGGCGGCGAAGGGCCGCTCAGTGACGAATGGAAAGCCTTGGCCGCACAATCTAGCGCTGCGAATCGTATCCATTTCGTAGGCAAAATTTCAGACGCTGATCTACCTGCGTATTTCCAAGCCTGCGATGTATTTTGCTTGCCTGCGGTCAATCAAGCGGAGGCATTTGGCATTGTGCAGGTGGAGGCGTTTGCTTGCGGCAAGCCGGTGGTGAGCACCAAACTGAATAATGGTGTGGATTTTGTGAACCAAGATGGAATCACAGGCTACACCGTGACTCCTTCGAGCGTTGATGAATTGGCGCAGGCTTTAGCTCAGTTGCTGGCCAACCCAGAATTGCGCCAGAAACTTGGTCAACAGGCATTGGCGCGGGCGCATCAAGAGTTTTCATTGGAAGCGCTGCGCAGCAAAACGCTGGCGGTCTATCAGCAGGCCGTAGAAGCTGCTCACAACCAAAAAACTTGAAACGATGCCATGAAGCTGCTGATTACCGGTGCGAATGGCTTTGTGGGTAGCGCGGTTTGCCATGATTTGGCTCGCCAGCAACATCAGGTGTTGGCTATTTCTCGCTCATTGGATTCGTTGGCCTCAACGAAACTACTATCAATAGATGAGCACTCGGCGCAGTATTTATGCTGGCTAGAGGCCGATTTTGGCAATATTTTGAGCATTCACGAGCATCTACTAGGCTGCGACGCGATTGTGCATTGCGCGGCGCGCGTGCATCAGGTGCGCGAGACGGCGGCTCATCCATTGGCTGCTTATCGACAAGTGAACACGGAGGCGACACTGGCTCTCGCTCGGGCTGCGGCGCACTCTGGCGTGAAGCGCTTTGTGTTTTTAAGCTCGGTGAAGGTCAATGGCGAATACACCGCTGCTGGAAATTTATATCATTCCAATCAAGCTAATCCGCAAGATCCTTATGGCTTGAGCAAGTGGGAGGCCGAACTGGGCTTGCGCGAGATTGCTGCGCAAACAGGTATGGATGTAGTTATCATTCGTCCTGCGCTGGTGTATGGCCCGGGCGTGAAGGCCAATTTCTTGTCGATGATGCACTGGCTGCACAAAGGCGTTCCGCTGCCGCTGGGCGCGATTCGTAATCAGCGCAGCTTCATCGCGCTGCCGAATTTGGTGAGCTTGATTGAAGCCTGCCTCACACATCCCGCCGCCGCTGGCCAAACCTTCATGGCCAGCGATCAACGTGATCTGTCAACCACCGAGCTGCTGCACATGATGGGGGTGGCCATGAAGCGCCCTGCCCGGCTCATTTCGGTATCCCAATCGCTGATGGAAACGAGTTTGAAGCTCATAGGCAAATCAGGCATTGCGCAGCGGCTGTGCGGCAGCTTGGCCGTAGATTCATCGCCCGCTACTCAGTTACTCGGTTGGAAACCCCCTGTCAGTGTCGAGCAGGGACTACAGCTCACAGCCGATCACTATCTCGCCAGCCATTAAAATCTTCGGCTTCACTGCCGATTTCCAGTTGCAGCACCTACACAACAAAGTATTGCCCTATGAGCGAAGAACTCCGCCGCACCCCAGCGTCCTCTACAGCAGCCTCCCTAGACGACAACCAACTCATGGCCGAGCGTCGAAACAAGCTTGAGGCCATTCGCGGTCAAGGCATCGCTTTTCCCAATCATTTCAAACCAGCTGACAAGGCTCACGCGCTGCATGCTCAATACGATGGCCAAAGCATGCCCGGCAGCGATGGCGCAACGATTCCCGCCAAGGTGGCTGGCCGCATGATGCTCAAGCGTGTGATGGGCAAGGCCAGCTTTGCCACACTGCAAGATGGCTCATCCTCCCTCGTCACGGGTGGCATCACGGTTGAAAACCCCAGCCGCATCCAGCTTTATGTGAGCAAAGAGGGCGTGGGCGAAGCCACGTATGAAGACTTCAAGCATTGGGATTTGGGCGACATCTTGGGCGCTGAAGGCAAGCTGTTCAAAACCAAAACCGGCGAGCTGTCGATCTGGGTCACCAAAATCGAATTGCTCACCAAGAGCCTGCGCCCCCTGCCCGATAAATTTCATGGCGTAGCCGATCAAGAGGTGAAATACCGCCAGCGTTATGTGGATCTGATCACCGATGAAGCCGCTCGCGAGCGCTTCCGCGCCCGCAGCAAGGCCGTGGGCAGCATTCGCAGCTTCATGATTGAGCATGGCTTTCTCGAAGTAGAAACGCCCATGTTGCACCCGATTCCAGGCGGTGCGAATGCCAAACCGTTTACGACGCATCACAACGCGCTCGATCAAGAAATGTTTTTGCGCATCGCGCCTGAGCTGTATCTGAAGCGATTGGTGGTGGGCGGTTTTGAGCGCGTGTTTGAGATCAACCGCAACTTCCGCAACGAAGGCATCTCAGTGCGGCATAACCCTGAATTCACCATGATGGAGTTTTATGCGGCGTATTGGAATCACCATGATTTGATGGATTTCACCGAACAGCTTATTCGCGATGTGGCTGTCAAAGCTACGGGCAGCACGACTGTGCCTTACCAGCTTGGCACAGCGCTTCATTCGGTTGACTTGGCCAAACCATTTGCGCGCCTGTCAATCCGCGAAGCTATTCTCAAGCACACAGAAGCCGGCGAGCAAGGCGCAGACAGTCGCGAATGGCTCACGAATGCATTGCGCAAGCTCGGCAAAAAAGAGGAGGACGACAAACTCTCCACACGCAGCATCGCCAGCTTGCAAGTGATGTATTTCGAGGAAGTGGTGGAAGAAAAGCTCATCGAGCCCACCTTCATCTGCAACCATCCCACTGAAATCTCGCCTCTTGCACGCGCTAGCGACACCGATCCCACGATCACCGAGCGCTTTGAGCTGTACATCACAGGCCGCGAGTTTGGCAACGGTTTTTCTGAGCTGAATGACGCGCAGGAGCAAGCCGCGCGCTTCCAAGCACAGGTCAGCGCCAAAGACGCAGGCGACGATGAAGCCATGTATTACGACCACGATTTCGTGCGTGCCCTCGAATACGGCATGCCCCCCACCGGCGGCTGCGGCATCGGTATTGACCGCTTGATGATGCTGCTGACCAACAGTCCGAGCATTCGTGATGTGATTCTGTTCCCTGCTTTGCGGCGTGAGGTTTGAAGGCTTTTTTGACGTTATTTTTAAGCGTTTTAAGCCTTTAGCCCGCATAGAATATGCGCGGAGTGCTCACTTATTCATAGTGATAGCTTTTCGTATTTACCGCTCACAATAGCAATCACATCCGCACCGCCCGCTCTACCCCTGGCACCTGCGCCAGCGCAGACAGCAGTTTTTGTAACGCACTCGCATCCGAAATTTCCACCGTCAGCGCCATCCACAGCGAGCTGGCGCCGCCTTTGCTCATTACCTGCTGCTGCAAATGTCGAACGGGAATTTTCTCTTTGGAAAACAGCTCGCTCACATCGCGCAGCAAACCTGCCCGTTCATTGGCAATCACGCGAAGATCCACTGCGTAATACGTCCCGGCTTTCGCTGTGCCCCAAGCCACCTCCACCAAGCGCTCTCCTTCTTTGGCCACCAATTGTCGAAGCGTCGAGCAACTCGCACGATGAATACTCACGCCTTTGCCCCGCGTCACGTAACCCACGATAGCATCAGGCGGCGCAGGTTTACAGCATTTGGCCAGCTGCGTGAGCAAACTATCCACGCCCACCACCAGCACATTGCCCTTGGAGGCTGATTCCACCGCACGACTTTTCTTGAGCAAGACCAGCGCCTCGTCTTGCGGTGCAACAACCGGTGCAGCCGGCCGCAGAAACTGCTCAATCGTGCGCAATGAGAACTCATCCTTGCCCACCACTTCAAACAGCGCTTCAGCCGTTTTAAAGCCAAATTGCGCCGCCAGATCATCGAGCTTGAGCGCCGTCTTGCCTTCTCGCTGCAAAAGCTTTTCTACCGCCTCGCGGCCTCTTGCAATCGTCTCTTCCAAATGCAGCGCATTGAACCAAGCACGGACTTTGGCTTTCGCGCGCGGGCTGGCCAAAAAATGCAACTCCGGGTTGAGCCAATCGCGCGAAGGCCCGCCTTCTTTGGCCGCAGCGATTTCTACCGTTTGGCCGTGAGAAAGCGGTGTACTTAGTGTGACCAATTGCCCATCGACGCGTGCGCCTCGGCAGCGGTGGCCTAAATTCGTGTGTACGGCGTAAGCAAAATCCACCGGTGTGGCGCCGCGCGGTAAATCCACAATGGCTGCATCGGGTGTAAGCACATAGATGCGTTCATCGAGGGTGTTGTCGTTTAAGGTCGGCGAGGTCGCAGTGCTTGCGTCTGACATATCCTGCTGCCAAGCCAACAACTGCCTTAGCACCGCGATCTTTGCATCCAGCTGCGTGTCATAAGTGCTGCCCGCACTGATGCCTGAATAGCCCTTGATGCCCGCGTCTTTGTAGGCCCAATGCGCGGCCACGCCCGTCTCAGCATGCTGGTGCATGGCCTGCGTGCGAATCTGAATTTCTACTGGCCGCTGCGTTGCGTCGCGTACCACGGTATGCAAACTCTGATAGCCATTGACCTTGGGCTTGGCAATGTAGTCATCAAACTCACCCTCTATCGGTGCATACAGCTCATGCACACGGGCAAGCGCCGCATAACATGCCGCAATATCTGACACGATCACCCGCATCGCCCGCACATCCAGTACTTGCTCAAAACTCAATCCCTTGCCACGCATCTTTTTCACGATGCTGTAAATATGCTTGGGTCTGCCCTGCACCAGCGCCTCAATGCCTTGCGCCGACAAATCTTGCTGCAATAGCTGCCGCAGCTGCGCCATGCCTGCTTCGCGCTCAACGCGCTTGTCTTGCAATTGCTTGGCAATTGTTTTGTAGACCTCTGGCTCGATGAAACGAAAAGCCAGGTCTTCCATTTCCCATTTGATTTGCCAAATACCCAAACGATTAGCCAAAGGTGCAAAAACCTGCAAAGCCTCCGCAGCTATTGCGCGAGGCGCTACTGATTTAATAGCTGCATAGTGCCTCAAAGTTTGTAAGCGCGAAGCCAAGCGCAGCATCACCACACGCAGATCGCGCGAGAAAGCCAGCAGCATTTTGCGAATGTTTTCCGTCTGGCTCGCTGCGCCGGGGCTGATGTGGGCAGACAAGGATGCCGAGCGAGCTTGGCGGCCTGGCTCAGATTGCCGCCGGTCAGCGCCAGCGCCGCTTCCACGTAGCTGCGCTCGCAGCGCTGCAGCGTCTCGTCCAGGCTGAAGTTGCGCTGCGACTGCAGGT